>DATJNL010000026.1:0-13998 GCA_035508175.1 Myxococcales bacterium | reverse complement strand
CGCGCGAGGCCGAGGACCCGAAGGCCTTCGCCGAGGCCGTCGACGCGCTGCTCGAGAAGTACGAGCTGCCGGACGACCCCTACCTGCTCGATCGGATTCTCGACCACCCGAAGGCCCAGGTGGTCCAGCGCGTGCTCGACCACCTGCTGGCGCTCGCCGAGGCAGGCAAGCTGCAGAAGCCGCCCAAGAGCCTCGGGCAGCGGCTGCAGAGTCTCGAGCTCACCTCGGATGATCCCGACGTGCAGGAGAAGGCGCAGGCCCTCGCGAAGAAGTTACGCTGACGGCTCGTCGACCGCCGCCGCGACCGTCTCGGCCAGCGTCTCCGCGTTCGGCGCGATGCCCATCTTCTCCGCCACGGCGAGCAGCGCGCGACGCATCTCGCCGGCCGTGGCGAAGCGGCGCTCCGGATCCTTCGACATCGCCTTGTAGACCAGCGCCGCGAGCCACTCGCCCTCGGGGTCCTCCAGCGCGAGCGGCGGGAACTCGGCCTCCTTCACCTGCCTGAGCATCTCGTACTCGACCTGCGCCTCGAAGGCGGGGTGGTTCGCGAGGCACTCGTAGAGCACGCTCCCGGCCGCGAAGATGTCGGATCGGGTGTCCACCCCGCGCCCCACCACCTGCTCCGGCGCCATGTACGCGGGCGTGCCGGCGAGCGATCCCCGCTCCGCGCGCAGCTCCGGGTGCAGCGAGGCCTCGGCCACGCCGAAGTCGGTGAGCTTCACGTTGCCCTCCCGGTCGACGAGCAGGTTCGCCGGGCTCACGTCGCGGTGGACGATGGTCACCGCCGTCTCCCCCAGCCGCGCCCGGTGGACGTAATCGAGCGCCGAGAGGAGCCCGGACATCAGGTGGAAGACCGCCGAGAGCGGGAGCGGGATCCCGAGCGTCCGCCGCGCCGCCAGGAGCCCCGCCAGCGACGGCCCGTCGACGAGCTCCTGCACGATGAAGTAGTCGGGCCCCCTCTTGAAGAGCTTCATCGTCCGGACGATGTTCGGGTGGCGCAGCTTGACGGAGAGCTTCGCTTCGCCCACGAAGCGGTCCACGAAGGGCGGGTCCTCGCGGTGCTGCGGCAGCAGCCGCTTGAGCACCACGCGGTCGCCCCCGCCGGTGGGCTCGCCCCAGAAGACGTCGGCCATGCCGCCCGTGGCCACGTGCCCGAGGAGCTGGTATTCGCCGACGTCCTGCGGAAATTCGGGCATGGCCGGCCACGCTACCGCGGCTGGGCGCGCCGCTCAACGGCCGCGCGACGACTCGAGCTCCAGGTACAGATCCTCGTACTGCGCCGCCGAGGCCTCCCAGGTGCAGTCCTCGGCCATCCCGCGCAGGCGCAGCTCCTCGAGCGCGGCCGGCCGGCCGAAGGCGGCCACCGCCCGCTCCAGCGCGGCGCGCAGCGCCGTGGGCTCGGCCGGGCCGAAGACGAAGCCGTTGCCGGCCGCCAGGTCGGGCCCGGCGTCGCGCACCGTGTCGCAGAGGCCGCCGGTGGCGCGAACGATCGGGGGCGTCCCGTAGCGCAGGGAGTACATCTGGTTCAGGCCGCAAGGCTCGAAGCGCGAGGGCATCACGAAGAAATCCCCGCCCGCCTCGAAGCGGTGCGCCAGCGCCTCGTCGAAGCCGACGACGGCCGCCACCCGTCCCGGGTGATCCGCCGCCAGCTGACGCACGCGCTCCTCGAGCCCCGCCTCGCCGGTGCCGAGCCAGGCCAGCTGCGCCCGCTGGAGGAAGCCGTCGTCCACCGCGTCGAGGAGCAGGTCGGTCCCCTTCTGGTGGGTCAGGCGCCCCACCGAGACGGCCAGCGGCGCGGCGTCGGTCTCCTCGAGCCCCAGCTCGCGCTGCAACGCCGACTTGCAGCGCGCCTTGCCCCGGAGCGACCGCGAGTCGTAGTGGTGCGGGAGCGCCGGGTCGTGCTTCGGGTCCCACTCGAAGCTGTCGATGCCGTTCAGGATGCCGCGCAGCCGCCCGCGCCGCGCCCGCAAGACGCCGTCGAGGCCGCAGCCGTGCTCGGGCGTGCAGATCTCCTTCGCGTACGTCGGGCTCACGGTGGTCAGAGCATCCGCGTGCAACAGGCCGGCCTTGAGGAACGAGACGCTCCCGTAGAACTCGAGGCTGCGCCAGTCGAAGAGGCTCTCGGGCCAGCCGAGCTGCCGCAGCACCCCTCGCGGGAACAGCCCCTGGAACGCCAGGTTGTGAATGGTGAAGACCGTGTGCGCCCGGGGCCGGCCGGCCATCGCCGCGAGGAGCACCGCCGGCGCCGTCTGCCAGTCGTTGGCGTGGACGATCGTGGGGTGCTCGCCCAGCGCGCGGACGGCCGCGAGCGCCCCCACGCTGAAGGCGCCGAAGCGCAGGCCGTTGTCGGCGTAGTCGACGCCCTTCTCGCCGTAGAGCCCGGGCCGCCCGAAGAGCGCCGGGTCGTCGAGGAAGAGCCAGCGCACCCGCCCGCGCGCCGCCTCGAACACCTCGAAGACGACCGGGCGCCCCTCCCCGACCTCGACCCTCGCCCGCGCGCCGGTTCTCCCCGTGGGAAAGCGCGAGCGGTCGAGCGAGGCGTAGTGGGGCGAGACCACGGTGACGCGATGCCCCCGGCCGGCGAGCGCCTGCGGCAGCGCCGAGGCCACGTCCGCGAGCCCGCCGGTCTTCGACCAGGGGGCCACTTCGGACGAGAGGAACAGGACGTTCATGGACCGTCAGATCTGGGCCTTGCGCAGGTACTCCGCGGCGACCTCCGGCGGGGTCGGGTTGATGTAGAAGCCGGAACCCCACTCGAAGCCGCCCACGCGGGCAAGGATAGGCATGATCTCGAAGTGCCAGTGGTAGTAGGGCAGGCGGCGTTCGTTCAGGGGCCCGGTGTGGAGCATCAGGTTGAACGCCGGCCGCCCCAGGGCGGCGTCGAGGCGGCGCAGTGTCTGGTGGAGGCAGTCGGCGAAGCCTTCGATCTGTGCCTTCGAGGACTCCTCGTAGCTCGAGCCGTGCTCCTTGGGGAGCACCCACGTCTCGAACGGGCCGCGGGGCGCCCACGGCTCGAACGCGACGGCCGAGGCGTTCTCGCAGACCAGACGCACCCCGTCGTGCCGCTCCTGCCGCGCGATGTCGCAGTAGAGGCAGCGCTCCTTGTTGTCGAAGTAGCCGCGCGAGCCGGTCATCTCGACCTGCACGTGGCGCGGCAGGATGGGCAGGGCGATGAGCTGGCTGTGGCTGTGCTCGAGCGTCGCCCCCGCGGCCGCTCCCTGGTTCTTGAACACCAGGATCGAGCGGAGGCGGCCGTCCTGCCGCAGATCGAGCATGCGGTCGCGGAAGGCGCACAGCACCGCCTCCAGCTGCTGCGCCGAGAGATCGGGCATGCCCAGCAGGTGATCGGGCGACTCCACCACCACCTCGTGCGCGCCCACGCCGCTCATGCGGTCGTAGAGTCCCTCGCCCTCGCGCGTGAGCGCGCCCTCGACCCGGAGCGCGGGGAAGCGGTTCGGAAAGACCCGCACCTTCCAGCCCGCGCCGTTCGGCGCGCCGCCATTGCGGTAGGCCAGCACCTCGGAGGGCGTGAGCTTCTCGTTGCCCGGGCAGAAGGGGCAGAGCCCGCCGGGCGAGCGCGGCTCTTGCCGCTGGAAGTCGGTCGGCCGCTGCGCCCGCTCGGGCGCGATGATCACCCAGCGGCCGACGATCGGGTCCTTGCGCAGCTCGGGCATGGAGGGCGATCAGGCCCGCTCGTCGGGCCCGAAGGCATGGGCGACCAGGGCCACGGAGCAGGACAGCGCCGCGTCGCCGCGCGGCGGCAGGGTCAGCGGCATCCGCAAGAGTAGGCACGAGCCCTGGTAGGTGCGCTCGAAACCGCCTTCGGACTGGCTCACCGTCTCGACGGGGTAGACCCAGGGCGTGAACCGCCGCGTCGACGACACCTCGATCTTGAAGCCGGCCCACGCCTCGCACAGCCGCACCTTCTCGGCCGCGGGGAGCTCACCGCGGTGGTTCAGCCGCAGCCGCTTGCCGTCGGGCAGCTCGTAGAAACGCTCGGGACTGTCGCCGGCGAGGAGCGTCAGGTTCAGCTCCGGCGCGAAGATCGCCTCGATCGGCCGGTCGCCGAGGTTCGCGAGGCGGTAGCGGACGTCGACGCGCCCCTCCTCGCGGCGGAACACGTAGCTCTTCTCGAGCCGCAGCAGGGCCTCGCCGTCCGGCAACCTCAAGATCCCATCGCAGGCGAGGCGCGCCGTGACCTCCGCCGGGTCCCGGCCGCCGTCGAGCCCGAGCAGCCGGTGGCGCGACCGTGCGAAGGCCCCGACGTCGCCGTCGCCGCCCGCGTGCAGCTGGTCGAGCGATCCCCCGGGCAGGTGGAAGCGATCGAGGAAGCTGGTGCGGCGATAGCCGTCGGACACGAGGAACCGCGAGAGGCCCTGCTCCTTGGCCCGCGCGAGGTCGTGGATCGAGGCCGGTCCACCGGCGCCGTGGCCCGGCTGCCCCGCCGCGCGATCCAGCTCGCGCAGCTTGTCGTGGTAGGCCTCGTCGCGGCGGCTGAGCACGTCGGTCACCGCGTAGGCCTTGGGCACGTACGACAGCTCCACCAGGCTGCCGCCCTCCGCCGGATCGATGGCGGCGAAGAGCTGCCGGTTGCGCACCAGCACCTCGTCTTCCATGTCGGCGTCGAAGTCGATGAGCTCGGCCTCGAGCCGCGCGGCGTCGCCGCGCTCGGCCCGATCGAGGGCGTCCTGCGCCTTCAGGATCGCCGAGGAGACGCCCTGGCGCAGGTAGTTCAGGTAGAGGCCGCCGAACAGCCCGTGCCAGTAGGCGCAGTTGCACTGGCTGCGGTAGAGCTCGGTCTTCGCGACGGCCGTGTCGACGCCCTTCGCCTCGGCCTCCGCCACGCGCCGGCTCACGTCGAGCATGCGCTTGTGCAGGTGGTTGCTCTCCGGGTACTTCGCGAGGAACTCCTGCCAGATGCCGCCGCGCACGAACGCGTGGTAGCGCTCGTAGACGCCTTCCCGCTGGAGGTGGTGCTTGAGCTCCTCGTAGCGGCGGATCGAGTCCGGCAGCATCGACCACTCGCCCATCTCCTCGTACGACGCGGTCGGCAGGTAGATGCGTCCCGCGAACGGCTCCTCGAGCGCGCGGGAGGGGTGCACGGTGGACACCAGGTCGCGCTGGTCGTCGAGCATGCGGAAGAAGTCGCGCAGCCAGCCGCGCCCGTAGACCCACTCGTGCGTGCCCGGCCACAGGCCGAACTTCTCGCCGTCGTCGCCGTAGGTGAGCACGCCCGTGGGCATGCCCTCCGGCACCTCGCGGGCCATGCGGACCAGCTCACCCTGCAGCTCCGGCACCGGCTTGAAGGGGATCGAGTAGCGGAGCCCCTTGTCGATGGGGAAGACCGCGAGCGGGACGCCGGCCTTCTCGGTGACGTAGTGGCCGTAGAGCCGGCGCTCGGGCAGGCCGGCGGCGAAGAAGTGGCTGTCGTCGAGCAACGTGAAGCGCGTGCCGGTGGGGTGGATGACCCGCGGCAGATCGGGGTCCCAGACCCGCTCCGCGAGCCACATGCCCTGCGGCTTCTGCCCGAAGTGGCGGTCGCAGAAGGCGCGCATTCGCTCGATCTGCCCTTGCGCGTCGCGGTCGGGCAGGACGGCGAGCATGGGCTCGTAGAAGCCGCCGCCGAGGATCTCCACCTGGCCGCGGTCGGCGAGCGCCCGCACGTCCTTCAGGTAGGCGGGCCGCTCGGCCTCGATCCACTCGAGCAGGGGTCCGGTGTGGTGCAGCGCGAGCTTGACGTGGGGATGCTCGGCGACGACGTCGAGAAAAGGGCGGTAGCAGCGGTCGTAGGCTTCGGCGAAGACGTGGCCAAAGTTGCCGACCGGCTGGTGGCTGTGGATGGCGAGGACGAGCGAGAGGCGGGACATGGCGGGAGCGGTACCGTAGCGCCGGGAACCAGCGATCGCAACGGTGAGCGGGGTACGACGCGGCGCGAGCGCCGCGTCTCAATAGCAGGTGTAGTCCGTGCAGCCGCTGCCACAGACGCACAGGCCGAAGACCGAGCAGCAGCAGACGTCACCGCAGCCGTTGCAATTGTTCACGTCGCAGCTGATGTCGTGACACGAGCCGCTGCAGCACGTCGGGTCCTGCTGGCCGATCGGCGGGATGAAGCCGCCGCACCCGGCGCCGGGCTGGCAGACCGTGCCGCAGCCGCCGCAGTTGGCCTGGTCGTTGCCGAGGTCTTTGCAGACGCCGTCGCAGCAGCCGGGGGTCTGGAAGCCTCGGCCGAAACAGTCGACGCCGCAGCCGCCGCAGTTGTGGACGTCGCTCGAGAAGTCGTGACAGGCGCCGGCGCAGCAGCCGGGGGTGGTGCCGCCGCACTTCTTGCCGCAGGCGCCGCAGTTCAGGGGGTCGCCGGGCGTCGCGTCGAGGGCCTCGCAGGCGCCGTTGCAGCAGGTCGCGCCGGGGCCGGTGCACGTGTCGCCGCAGCCGCCGCAGTTGCTCGGGTCGTTCGAGAAGTCCTTGCAGGCGCCGTTGCAGCAGCCGGGGGAGATCTGGTTGTGGCACGTCGTCCCGCAGTTGCCGCAGTCGTTGGGATCGTTCGAGAGGTCGTGGCAGGAGTGGCTGCAGCAGGCGGGCTGGTTGCCGGTGCACGAGTCGTTGCAGGCGCCGCAGTCGTCGATCGTGCCGAGCGTGACGCACACGGCGGAGCTTCCGCTGCCGCACACGGCCTGGCCGTTCGAGCAGGCGCCGGTGCACGCGCCGTTCACGCACGTCTGGCCGGACGCGCAGGCATCGCCGCACGAGCCGCAGTTCTTGTTGTCCTCGAACGGGTTCACGCAGGCGCCCTTGCAGAGGATCGAGGGGAGCTGGCAGCCCGTCACGCACGCGCCCGACACGCAGGTCTGGCCGGCGCCGCAGGCGATGCCGCAGCCGCCGCAGTTGTTCTGGTCGTTCGTGGGGTTGGCGCAGTACGTCGGGTTCGAGGGCGGACAGGGGATGAAACCCGCGTCGGTGTCGCAGGTCTCGACGCACTGGCCGTTCTGGCAGGTCTGGCCCGGCGCGCAGGCGACGCCGACCTTCGGCGGCCCGGCGTCCGGACCGCCATCGGCCTTGCCGCCGTCCGCCTTGCCCCCGTCGGTCGCAGAGCCCGCGTCGGCCCCGCCATCCGGATGGCCCGCGTCGCCGGGCCCGGCATCGGCGCGGCCCGCGTCCCCGCCGTCCGCCACGCCCGCGTCGCGCCCGCCGTCGACGCCGCTGGATGGGCTCGCCGGCGCACAGCCGCCGCAGTTCTGGTTGTTCTGCAGCACGTTCACGCAGACGGCCGTCGCGCCCGAGCCGCAGAGGATCGGCGCGTTCGGCGGGCACTGGCAGCTGCCCACCTGGCAGATCTGCCCGGGCACGCAGGCGTTGCCGCAGCTGCCGCAGTTGTGCGGGTCGTTGGAGAGGTCGGCGCAGTAGGTGGGCGCCGCGGCCGGGCAGGCGCTGTAACCGCCGTCGGTGTCGCAGGTCTCGACGCACTTGCCGCCCTGGCACTTGTCGCCCGGGCCGCAGGCGACGCCGCCGTCGCCGATGCAGCCGCCGCAGTTCCCGTTGTCGGTCTGCGTGTCGACGCACTTGCCGTCGCACACCGTGCCGCCGCCGCCCACGCAGGTGAGCAGGCACGATCCGTTGGCGCAGGCGGTGTCCGGCGGGCAGACCACCCCGCAGCCGCCGCAGTTCTCGTTGCTGCTGACGATGTCGACGCAGATGCCGTGGCAGAGCATGTTGCCCGCGTCGTTGCAGAGGACGGGCGCCTGCGCGAGCGGCGTGGCCTTCTGACAGCAGCCGGTTCCGATCGCAGTGGCCACCGCGATCGCGGCGACGTACCAGCCGCGCATGTGAGCTCTCCCGGGCGCCGGAGCACTCCCCACGGCGCTGGTTTCAGGGTACCCCTTGAAAACCGCGCCAGTCAACCGCTTGCCGGCACCCTTTGCCCGCGGGCCGCGACGGCCCCTCGAGGCCACGGAACCCGGCCGAGATCCAGCCCACTTAGTCCGATTGCCTCCCCTGCGCGCGCGTCCATAGGTTGGCCTCGGCCGTCCCTGGGGGGACGAAGCGGCCGGACGGTCGCGGAGGTGGCGGATGGGCGGGGCGAAGGCGGCCGTGCTGGTCGCGGCGGTGGGGTTGTGCGCGTCGTGCCGGCAGTCGGGGTTGCAGGCGAGCGATGGGCCCGCGCAGGTGAAGGGCGTGGACCTCGGGACGTTTCCGCTGGGAGAGACCGCGCAGGGCAACCTCCGGATCTCCTCGCTCGGCGCCGACGACATCGAGGTGAGCTCCTTCGCGCTGCCGCCGGAGCCGCCGGCGGGCTTCTCGCTCCAGGGAACGGCGCCGCTGGACGTGCCCTCGGGCACGTCGGTGTCCGTGCCGGTGGCGTTCGCGCCCACCGCGGCGGGCGTCTTCGACGTGCCCGTGACGGTGAACCTGACGCCGGGGGGCGCGCAGGTGGCGCAGGTGACCGCGACCGCCGTCGCGGTGCAACTCGCCGTGACTCCCCAGTCCCTCGCCTTCGGCAAGGTTTCGCTGCGGGCGACGGCGACGCTGCAGCTCGAGATCGACAACCCCTCTTCGCTCGCCGTGACCGCCTCCGTGAACGTCGCGGGATCCACCACGTTCCAGCCGGGCGCCACGGCCGTCCCGGTGCCGGCAGGCGGCAGCGCGGACGTCGCCGTGGCCTTCACGCCCACCGGGCTCGGGCCGGCGACTGCCACGGTCGAGGTCGCGGCCTGCCCCGGGTGCGGCGCGCTGGACGTGCCGGCCTCGGGCACGGGCGTCGCGAGCGTGGTGTCCGTCAGCCCGCCTTCGATCGCGTTCGGCAACCTGCAGGTCGGGCAATCGGCGCAGCAGACGGTGACCGTCTCGAACGCGGGCAACGCGCCTCTCGCGCTGACGTCGGTGGGCACGGCCGGAACGGGCCCCTTCTCCGTCGCCCCTTCGGGCGCGGCGAGCGTGCCCGGCGGCGGCTCGTTGCCGCTGGCCGTGACGTTCGCCCCCGGGGCGGAGGGGGCGTTCCAGGACACGCTGCAGATCGCGACGGGCGACCCGGACAGCCCCACGGTCGCCGTGCCGCTCACCGGCTCGGCCGGCGCCGGGTCCATCGCCGTGCTGCCGCCGTCGCTGGACTTCGGCTCCGTGCCCACGGGCGCGACCGCCACCCAGCAGATCCTGATCGAGAACGTCGGCTCCGCCGCGGCGGGCGTGAGCCCCCTCACCCTCTCCAGCGTCTCCGCGTCCGGGGCGGGTTTCACCATCGTCGCGCCGCCCTCGGCCACGAAGCTGGCCGCCGGACAGACGATCACCGTGCCGGTGACCTATGCCGCAGGCGCACCCGGCTCGGCAGCCGGCGAGGTGGACGTGCAGAGCGACGATCCGGCCACGCCGCTCGTCACCGTGCCGCTCGCGGGCCTGAGCCGGACGGTCGCGCCCTGTGCGTGGTCGGCCAGCCCGGCGCAGGTCGATTTCGGGCTCCTCGAGCCGGGGCAGCAGGCCACGCTGAGCTTCGCGCTCGAGAACGTGGGCAGCGATGCGTGCGTCCTCGCCAATCTTCAGACCGTCGGCGCGCCCTTCTCGCTGCCCAACGGCGCGCTACCCCAGATCCTGCTGCAGCCGGGTGACATGTACGACGTGATCGTCCGGTACGCGCCCACGGCGACTGGGGTCGACACCGGCGACGTCACCTTCTCCGCCTCGAGCGCGCCGCCGGGGCAGGTGGCGCTCATCGGCTCGGCCGCGCAGGGCTGCCTGCAGATCACGCCCACCGACGTCGACTTCGGCAACGCGAGCTCGGCCTGCCCGCCGGACCTCGCCACGGTGAGCCTGCTCGACAGCTGCAGCGAGCCGGTGACCATCGACGGCGTGTCGATCGGCCGCGGCATCAGCAGCGACTTCTCGGTGCAGCCGATCCCGCTGCCGCAGACGCTGGGGGCCGGCGGCACCTCGACGCTGACGGTGGCCTACCAGCCCTCGCCGAGCGAGCCCGACGGGACGCCGGACAACGCGGCCCTGCTCATCGACGACGGCGAGGGCCAGCCTCGCACGGTGGGGCTGACGGGTGCCGCCCTTCAGAGCCCCTCGCAGACCGACACCTTCACGCAGAACCAGGCGACGCCGGTCGACGTGCTGATCGTGCTCGACAACTCGGCGAGCTTCGAGACGCAACAGGCGGGGGTCCAGCAGAACGTGAACGCCTTCCTCGGCGCGGCGCTCGACGCGGGGGTCGATTTCCATCTCGGCGTCACCACCACCGGGATCGAGCCGGCGACGGGGAGCTGGACCACGTGCCCGGGGGGCGCGAATGGCGGCGAGGCGGGGCGCCTCTTCCCCGTGGACGACAGCTCGCCGCGCATCCTGACGCCGCAGACCCCCAACCTGTACGCGGCCTTCGACTACGACACCAACGTGGGCGTCTGCCACTGGGACGAGCAGCCGTTCAACGCGGCGGTGGACGCGCTGACGCCGCCGCTCTCGGTGGACGCCAAGGACCCGGGCACGCCGTGGCCCGCCGACGGCAACCTCGGCTTCCTCCGCCAGAACGCGCTCTTGCAGATCCTCTTCATCCAGGACGACGACGACGAATCGGTGGTGCCGACCGGCTACACGGTCCAGACCTGGGTCGATCACTACGTGCAGATCCTCAAGGAGCTCAAGGGCCCCGGGAACGAGTGGATGGTCACCGCCTCCGCGGTCACGGCCGTGCCGGGCTGCAACAACCCGCAGGACCTGGGGGTCCGCTACTTCCAGCTCGTGTCCGAGATGGGCGGGCAGATCTGGTCGGTGTGCACCACGGACTGGGGCGCCACGATGGGGCAGCTGGGCGCGCAGGCCTTCTCGCCGCGGATGCGCTTCCCCTTGTCGCAAAAGCCGTCCAGCCCGTCGCAGATCACGGTGACGGTGAACGGCCAGCCCGTGCCGTCGCAAGACCCGGCGACGGGGAACGCCGAGTGGAGCTACGACACGACGACCGGGGAGCTCGTCTTCACCCCCGGCTACGCGCCCTCGGCGGGCGCGCAGATCCAGGTGAGCTACCCGGTCGCGTGTCCCTGAGCCGGCTACTTCGCGACGCGGCCGGTGAGCTCGGTGCAGAAGGTCGAGTACACGAAGCCGAGGATGGAGAAGACCTTGGTGTCGACGCGGACGTCGTACAGCGACGAGGCGCCCGAGGAGGCCACCGCGGCCTTGTACGCCGAGTCGTAGCCGGAATCGCCGAAGGCCGCGAGGCCCAGGATGCTCATCGAGCACGCTTCGCCGTGCGCTTCCGGGCCGGTGCCGCTCAGCGGCTGCGTGGGGCTGAAGTACGAATGCGGAATGGTCGCCGACGTGAACAGGCCGCCGATGGGGCCGACCGCCGCGCAGCCGGTGAACGAGACGGCCGCCGCGGCGGCCAACACGAGACGCTTCATGGATGTTTCCTCCTCCAACGATGGTTGTGTGCCGCGCCCAGGCGGGCGGGCGCGCGGCAGCTTGCCCCTCGTCTCCGGAGGTGTAAAGGCGAAAGATGCGGCGGCTCAGCTGGCGCCGCCGAGACCCAGGAAGAGCGAGAGGAGCAGGTTGCTGCCGTAGCCGAGCTGGGTACAGGGGCTGGTGCAGACGCCGCCCGAGCAATCGTCGCTCAGGCAGTCGGAGCTCTGCGTGCAGGACGCGCCGCCCGGGAGCTGGGCGACGCACAGGTCGGACGCGTTGCAGACGTAGGGGCTGTGGCAGAGGAGTCCCGGGCTCGTGCAGCTCTCGTTGAGCCCGGGCAGCGTCTCGCAGCCCGCGTCGCCCGCGCCGCAGTAGAGCCCCGCGGCACACTCGCCGGCGGCGCAGGGCTGGCGCAGGCCGGGCAGCGCGGCGCAGGTGCCCTGCACCCCCACGAGGTTGCAGTAGTCGCCGGGATCCGCGCAGTCGTAACTGAGCGGCGGCGCGCCACAGAGCTGGCCGGTCGCGGGGAACGGGGTGCACGTGCCGTCCACGGCCGCGGTGGCGCCGCGGCAGTAGCCGGCCAGGCAGTCGGCGCTCGAGGCGCACGGGCCCCCGAGGGCCGAGATGGGGCGGCAGACCAGGGCGATCGGGTCGCACCAGCCGTCGAGGCACGAGGCGCTCCCCGAGGCGGCGCAGGGCTCACCGACCGTGACGGCCGGCAGGCAGCCCGCGTCCGGGCCGCCGCAGTAGAGCAGCGGCGTGTCGCAGTCGTAGTCGCCCGTGCAGGAGGCGGTGGCGAGCCCGGTCTGGCATTGCAGAGTCAACGGGTTGCAGAGCAAGCAGCTCTGGCAGTCTTCGCTGCTGGTGCAGGGGGCCCTGGGCGCGCCGGTGTGGGTCGGCCCCGCGTCCGGTCCGCCGCAGAGATCCGCCACGCAGCTCACGTTGCCCGCGCACTCGTCGAGCGGCCCGCAGGCGCCGCCCGGCCGGACGAGCGGGGCGCAGTTGCCGGCGCAGGAGCCGCCGGCGCCGGTCGAGCGGCAGTAGAGGCCGCCCGCGCACTCGAAGCCGAAGAGGCAGCTGCCGCCGTCCGCCACCTTCCCTTGCAGGAGCTGGTAGCAAGGCCCGCCGCCGTCGGCGCCGAAGACCTGCGCCTCGCCCGGGAAGCTGCCGCCCGCGTCTTCGAGGTAGGCGACGAGGTCGCCGCTCTGGGCCAAGCCCTGGGCGCACTCGGTGAGCGCGTGGGCGTTCCACGCCGCGCCGCCCGTGGCGACGGCCTGGGCTATCTGGGCGGCCAGCGTCGAGACCGCGCTCGTCGGGTCGTCGCAGACGTTCGGGCCGGAGCCGTCCGGCCAGCCGCCATCCGGTGGCGTGAGGGAGAGAATCTCGGGCGCGAGCGCGGCGGCCTGCTGCGCCAGCGCCGCCTTCTGGACCGGCGTCGGGGAGGGGCAGTACGGGCCAGCCTGGGACGAAGCGGCGAGGAGCGCGGGGTCGAAGAAAATCAAGCCAAAGCGGGTCGAGCCCGCCCAGAGCCACTGGCAGATCTCAGCGGCCGTGGGCGGGCCGGCGTCCGGCAGGTGGAAGACGGGGCCGGAGGTGCCGCCACCCGTCGTCGGGCCTCCGCCCGTGGTGCCGCTTCCGCCGTCGGACAGGGGCGTGCTCGAACAGGCCGCCAGCGCCAGGAGCGCGGCGACGGCGGCACGGCGCAGAGAGGATGGGAGGGCGACCATCGAGGTCCTGTTCCTCGATAGCCGGCCGGCTGAGCGCCTGTCAACGCTCCTCGCCGGTCGCCGGCGCCTCCCCGGCCAAACGGCCTGGCGGCGACACGGTTCGAGTGACACCCTGAGAAGGTGCGGATCTTCCTCGTCGCCGCGCTCGCCCTGGTTGGCGCCACCGCGCAGGCGGCGCCCGTCGACCTCGAGCTGGGCGCCGGGGCGGCCTATTCACTCGAAGGGGCCTTCTCCGACACGAAGCTCGCCGAGCCCACCTTCGTGTTTCGCGCCGGCTATCCCGCTGCTTCGTTCTTCACGCCCGGGCTCAAGGCGCTCCTGATCGCCGGTCCGAACGGCCTCCCGGTCACCGGGGGCTTCCAGGGCTGGGCGGTCATGGCCGACGCGCGCCTGCACAGCCGAGGCTTCGTCCAGGTGGAGGCGGATCCCGCGGTGGGGGTGGGGCAAGGGCTGGCCATCCCTTGTGGTTGCGACGCGGCCCACGCGACCTCGGGGGGGCTCGCGCCCTACTTCCAGCTGACAGGCGGTCTGCGCACCGGCATCATCGAGGGGGCCTGGGCGGCCCTCGACGTGGGCGGGATGCTGTGGACGGGGCTCGGGGCGGGAGGCGGATCGGGCTTCACCCCTCTGGGCGGAGGCATCCACCCGACCTTCCTCGCCACGCTGTCGATCGGGATGCCGCTCTGGTTCGGCCACAAGGACGACGACTAGCCCGGCCGGGTTCGGAGAAACACTCGACGACATCAGGCTTTTGACGATGCCAGTCGCTCTCTCTCTGACGTCGATCAGTGAGAGGCTCGACGAGGTGAGTCTCTTCCTGACGTCGATCAGAGAGAGACTCGACGAGGTGAGTCTCTTCCTGACGTCGATCAGACAGAGACTCGACGCGGTG
>DATJNL010000025.1:0-12096 GCA_035508175.1 Myxococcales bacterium | reverse complement strand
TCGCCTGCGGTCCCACTCGCGAGGACGAGCTCGCGGCGCTCTCCAGCCCCGAGGCCTCCGCGCGCGCGCAGGCCATCGCGCACCTCGGCGCCACCGGCGACGACGACAACCTCGGCGACATCATCGCCCACGTCGGCGATCCCGACATGCTCGTCCGCTCCAGCGTCGCCGCCGCGCTCGGCAACTACGACGACCGCCGATCCGCCGATGCGCTCGGCGAGCTCGCCGCCGATCCCGTCGAATCCGTCCAGGTCATCGCCGTGCGCTCGCTGGCCCGCGAGAAGAACCCGCGCGCGAAGGCGTACCTCCTCCTCGCCTATCGCCGCGACGGCTCCTCCGTGCGGGCCGCCGTCGCCGAGGGCCTGCGGCGCGCCGGCGGCGACCCCGCCGAGGCCATCAAGGCCGAGGCCAAGGCCACCTGGGAGGAGCTCTCGAGCGCCCTCACCAAGGGCGATCCCGTGGAGCGCGCCGGCGCGGCCGAGGAGCTCGGCCGCTCGGGGCGCGCCGAGGCCGTGCAGCGCCTCGGACCCTACGTCGCCGCCGATTCGCGCTCGCTCGCCTGTTCCGCCGCCACCGGCCTGGGCGCGTCCGAGCGGCCCGAGGCGCTCGAGCCCCTCGAGGCCATGCTCTCCGAAGAGGATCCGGATCTCCAGGCCGCCGGCCTCGCGGGCTTGCAGACGCTCGGCAACGCGGACGCCGTTCCCGCCATCGCGCACCTCGCCCTCAAGGGCGGACGCATCGGGCTCGAAGCGGTCGATGTGCTCGGGCAGCTCCCCGGAAGGGGCAAGGGGCTCTGCGATGCCGCGCAGTCGGACGACGCCCAGGTCGCCGCCCGCGCCGCCGCGCTCGTCGCCGGCGCGAAGTGCGACCCCGCGCCCTTCCTCGCCAAGCTGTCGCGCGGCGCCGATCAGCAGCGCGCCGGACTTGCCGCCCTCGCGGCGCTCGGCGGCACGCTCGCCGACGCCGACGCCCGCCGGGTCCAGAGCCTGCTGCGCAGCGGCGGGCCCGAAGTGCGGCCCATGGCCGCGCGCGCCGTGGGGGTGTTTCACCTCGTGGCCGCCGCGGCCGACGTGCAGAAGGCGTACGACGAGGCGAAGGCCCGCCTGGCCGGCGAGCGCGAGCGCTGGATCAAGGACCCGCTGCCCAAGCGCTACGCGCCCGGCTTCGAGGCCCGCGACGCCATCGGCGGCACCTACCGCGATCACGTTACCGAGCTCATGGGCAAGCTGGCGGCCCAGGGGGCGCACGTCGACGAGGACGGCCTCGCTCCCGTGGGGCCCCTCTTCACCGCCGACACCGCGGACGACGCCGCCCTCTTCGCCGAAGCCGCCGCCGCGCTCGCCGCGCTCGGCCAGCCCGGCGCCGCCGAGGCCGTCAAGGCGCTCGCCGCCGATCCTTCGCCCGAGGTGCGCCTCGTCGCCTGCCGGGCGTCGCTGTCGCTCCCCCCCGAGGTGGGCTGGCCGCTGCTCGCCGGCCTCACGGGCGACGCCGATCCCGACGTGCGGCGGCTCGCGCTGAAGACCGCCCCCCGGCTCCTCGCCAAGGCGGGGCCGGCCGAGAAGAAGGCGGGGGTCGAGCTGTTCGCGTCGCTGGTCGCGCACCCCGATGGCACCGCGGACGACGTCGCCGTGGAGGGACTCACCGCGCTCGGCGCCGGGGCCATGCCGCCCTCCGCGCTCACGCCGCTCGTCGAAGCGTTGCAGCGTCCCGACACCGCCGCGGTCGCTGCCCTGGCGCTCGAGAAGCTCGAATCGCCGAGCACCGCCGACGCCGCGCTCGCCGAGCGCCTGCGCAGCGGCAACCCGCCCGCGCTGCCGCAGATCCTCGACCGGCTGGGCGAGCTGAAGGCCAGCGGCGCCGCGCCGGCCATCCGGCCGTTTCTCTACCACGTGAACCCGGCCGTGCGGGCGGCCGCGGCGCGGGCGCTGCTCGCCATGGGCGACGCCGCCTCCAAGGCCGACGTCGAAGCGCTGCAGCAGGACTATTACGTGGAGGTGCGCCGCGCGGCCGGAGAGAAGCCCGCCGCCGTGCCTGCGCCGCCTGCCGCGGCCAGCGCGGAGAAGTGAGGAGGAGGGATCGTGGCCACGGACGTTCGCAAGCTGAAGGACCGGGCGGCCGAGCTCATGGCCAAGCGGCGCTTCGACAAGGCCGCCGAGGCCTACGCCGAGGTGTGCGCGCTCGAGCCCACCGATCTCGGGCTGCGGCAGCGGCTGGGCGACGCGCAGCGCCAGGCCGGGCGCATCGCCGACGCGGTGGGCACCTACCAGAGCGTCGCCGACCGCTTCGCCCGCGAGGGGCTGCTGCTCAAGGCCATCGCGGTCAACAAGGTGATCCTCGAAATCGACCCGATGCACACGGCCACGCAGGCCACGCTCGCGAGCCTGTACGCGCAGCGGCAGGGCAAGGCGCTGGCCACGGCCCGGCCCCCGCCCAAGGCCGCCCCTCCGCCCGCGGCGCCCGCCGCCATCGACTTGCCCCCGGACGATGGCGAGCTGGAGGTGGAGGTCGAGCGCGCCCCGGCGCCGCCTGCCTCCGGGGCGCTGACGCCCATCGACGACGTCGCCGAGGCCGCGCGGGCCGCCGTGGCCGAGCTCGAGGCCTCGGGCGTCACCGAGGAGCCGGTCGCGCAGGCCGCCGACGAGGAGCTGGACGTGTCGGACGAGCTGGAGACCGGGCCCACGCCCGAGCTCTCGCTGGACCTCGAGGCGGAGATGGAGCGGCAGCTCGCCGCCGTCCCCGCGCCCCCCAAGCTCCCGCCCACGCCGCTCTTCAGCGACCTCGATCCCCGTGCCTTCGTCGACCTCCTGCAGCGCTGCACGCTCCTTCGCTTTCACGGCGGCGAGACGATCGTGCGGCAGGGCGACCCCGGGAAGTCGTTCTTCGTGATCAGCTCGGGCACCGTGCGGGTGCGCCGCACCGAGGGCTCCGGGGAGATCATCGAGCTCGCCCACCTCAAGGAAGGGGCCTTCTTCGGCGAGATGGCGCTCGTCTCCGATTCGCCGCGCACGGCCTCGGTGGTGGCCGACGGTCCGCTCGAGGTGCTCGAGTTCCCCGCCGAGGTGCTCCACGAGCTGATGGCCAAGCACGCCTCCGCGCGCGAGGCGGTGGAGAAGTTCACCCGCAGCCGCCTGCTCGCCAGCGTGATGGCCACCTCGCCGCTCTTCCGCCCGTTCGACGCCGAGAACCGGCGCCTCCTGATCGAGCGCTTCCTCGGCCGGGAGGTCGCGGCCGGCGAGAAGGTGCTCGAGCAGGGCAAGCCCGGCGACGGCCTGTACGTGATCGTCCAGGGCCGCTTCCAGATCCTGCGGCAGGGAGAGGGCGCGCCGGCGCTGCTCTCGGAGCTGCACGAGGGCGACGTCTTCGGCGAGATCTCCCTGCTCACCCACGAACCGGCCTCCGCGGACGTCGTCGCCGTGGGCCCCGCGCGCGTGCTGCGGCTCCCCCGCCAGGTGTTCGACGAGGTGATCCTCACGCATCCCCAGATCCTGGAGCTGGTGGCGAAGCTCTCCGAGGAGCGCTCGCGCACCACGGAGGCCGTGCTGGGCGGCAAGGTCGCCTGCGACACCGAAGGTTTGATGCTCCTGTAGCGGCGCGGGGACGTGGCGCAGGCGCGCTCATCGGCTTCCGCGGCGGATGCCTAGTGTTCCGCGCGGGGGACTCGGATGGCTCGGTGCGCGAGGTGGAGATCCGCGGTGGTCGTCGCCGCCGCGGTGGGGGCGGGCTGCGGGCACAGCACCGGCATCGACACGGCGAACGGCGAGCTCGCGAGCGATCGCAGCGCGGTGGATTTTGGGCAGGTCGCGCTGCATGGCGACGCCGTGCGCCACGTGCGCCTGCTCGACGTCGGGATGGCCTCGGTGCAGCTGCTCGGCGCGGGCTCGTCGGGCCCGGACCAGGACGAGGTGCAGGGCTTCGTGCCCGACGGCGGTCTCTTGCAGCCCGGGCAGGCGGCCGACGCCACGGTCGAGTTCCGCCCGGTGCGCGCGGGCGCGGCCTCGGCGCAGGTGTCCATCGGCGCGCTCGACCCCGCGGCGCAGTCGCTGGCCGTCGCGGCGACGGGGGAGGGGGTGGCCGCCGCCGCGACGTTCTCGCCCGCCGCGCTCGACTTCGGCAAGGTGGAGATGGGCAGCACGTCCACGCTGCAGCTCGTCGCCAGCAACGCCTCCCCGCTCGGGACGCGCGTGGTGCTCCTCGCCTCCGGCCCCGACGCGTCCGAGATCTCCATCACGCCGGACGTCGCCGACGTCGCGGCGGGCCAGAGCCAGACCATCGGCGTGAGCTGGACGCCGCAGAGCCAGGCGCCGCTCAACGCCTGGATCGACGCCCTGCCGTGCGCCTTCTGCCAGGCGCAGGAGATCTCCCTCGCCGGCACCGGGATCCCCTACCAGCTGATCGCGGTGCCGGCGCAGCTCGACTTCGGCGAGGTGCCCAAGGACTTCTCGGTGCAGAAGCAGGTCGCGCTCGAGAACGTGTCGGATCACGCCCTCCAGATCCTGAGCCTCTCCTTGCCCGTGAACGGCTCCGGCGACTTCTCCATCGCGACGCTGACGCCGGCGGGTCCGCTGCCGGTCACGCTCCAGCCGGGCGGCGCGCTCGACGTCGCGATCGCCTACCTCACGACGTCCCTCCAGCCGGCCACGGGGACGTTGCAAGTGACCTCCACCGATACCGGCCACCCGACGCTCGACGTGCCGCTCAGCGGCAACGTCGGCGGTGCCCTCATCGCGGTCGCGCCGTCGGTCATCGACTTCGGCGTGGTTCCCCTCGGCGCGAAGCCCGAGCAGGATCTCGTCATCGAGAACCAGGGGAGCGGTGCGCCTCTCACCGTGACCGCGATCACGCCGGGCGGCGCCCCGCAGTTCACGATCGCGACGCCGCCGCAGCCCTGGGTCCTCGCCCCCCAGCAATCGCTGACCGTGCAGGTGTACTTCGAACCGACCGACCTGCCCCAGGTCGAGGGCACCATCGACATCAAGTCGAACGATCCCTACTTCGCCGACGTGCAGGTGGCGCTGATCGGCAGCGCGCGGACGACGCTGCCCTGCCAGCTCGACCTGGTGCCGCCGGCCCTCGAGTTCGGCACGGTGCCGCTCGGCGGCGGCGCCGTCCTCGTATTCCACGCCGTGGACGTCGGGTCCGACGTGTGCGTGATGCGGCACCTCCAGATCGATCCATCGTCCCAGCCCGGGTTCGAGCTGCCGGGAGGCGACGTGGATTCGTTCGTGTTCGGCCCGGGAGAGTTCGCGCAGGCGCAGGTCGCGTTCCGGCCCGACGGGACGGGCCCTGCCACCGGCGCGGTCTCCTTCGCCATCAACAATCCCGGCGCGCCGGACGTCCAGCTCCCGCTGCAGGGCAACGGCGGCGGCCCCTCCAAGGCGGGCGACACGCCCTGCCTCGCCGCCTCCCCGCCCTTCCTCGACTTCGGTCCCATCCAGCCGGGCTGCCCGACGACGCTCTCCCTGGCCACGCAGTTCGAGAACGGCTGCACCGCTCCGGTGGCCGTCTCCGGGATCACCCTCGGCGCGGGCACGACGCACGACTTCGCCATCTCGGCGACGCCGGCGACGCCCCTCACGGTGGCCCCTGGCGGCGGTTTCCAGGTCGCCGTGCGCTACACGCCCAAGGACGAGGGCATGCAGGGGGTGCCGCTGTTCGTGGCCGAGAGCGACGTGCCGCGGCCGGCGCTCGTGCCGGTGCTCGGCGAGCTGCTGCCGCCCGGCAAGCGCGAGGACGATTTCGTGCAGCAGTCCGCCACCCAGGAAGACGTGCTGTTCGTGGTGGCCAACACCGGGTCGATGCGGACGAAGATGCCCGCGGTTCTCGCGGCCTTGCCCGCGTTCGCCGACGCGATGCAGGCCACGAATCTCGACTACCACGTGGGCGTCACCACGACCGGGCTCACCCCCGGCGTGGATCCACTCTGGCCCTGCCAGGGAGGCGTGCAGGGCGCCGAGGCGGGCCGGCTGTTCCCCGCCGACGGCAGCGGGCCGCGCATCCTCGACGACACGATCGGCGACCTCGCGACGGCGCTCACCACGAGCTTCGGCGTCGGCTACTGCCAGTACTACCCGCAAGGTCTCGCCGCCATGCAGCTCGCGCTCACGCCGCCGCTCTCGACCAGCGCCAAGGATCCGGGGACGCCGTTCCCTGCCGACGGCAACCTCGGCTTCCTGCGCGACGGCGCCTCGCTGGCCATCGCGGTGGTCTCCGACGACGACGACTACTCGGGCCTGCCCGAGGCCAACTACCTGGCGACGCTGCAGCAGCTCTCGGGTTACGGCACGCAGAAGCGGGTGAGCTTCTCCGCGGTGGTGGACATCTCTGGGTGTGCGCAGGACACGCGGGTGGGGCAGCGCTACCTCGACGTGGCCAAGGCGAGCGGCGGGCTGCAGGAGGACCTCTGCGCGCCCGACCTCTCGCCCGCGTTCGCCGCCCTCGCGCAGCAGGCCTCCGCCTTGCAGCTGGTCTTCCCGCTCTCCGAGCAGCCGCAGCCGGCGACCATCGGGGTGACGGTGAACGGCGCCGCCGCGGGCAGCTGGCACTACGACGCCTCGCAGAACGCGGTCGTCTTCCAGGCCGGCGCGGCGCCGCCCGCGGGCTCGAAGATCGCGATCACGTACGTGGCCCAGTGCCAGTGAGGGGCGAGATCGCGTAGGCTCCGGCGCGTGGCCCTCGATCACGTCGCCCTCTACGTGGAGACCGGCGACGCCGCGCGGCTCGCCGAGATCCTCGGGCCGGTCTTCGCGCAGCAGTGCGAGTCGGTCCGGCGACCGGCGGCCGAGCTGCGCCTCGTCTCCTTCGACGGGTGGACGGCGGCGCTCGGCGCGGAGGCCCTCGACGGCCGGGCCATCCTCGCGGAGGGGCTGTCGCGCGAGCTCTCCGTGCGCGCCGCCGCCGTGGAGCTCCAGGGCGCGGCCTTCCGCTGGCAGCTCGCGCCGTTCGAGCGCGGCAAGCGGCTGCGGCCTTCCGGCTTCGGGGCGCCGGTGCTCGCCGCCGACGAGCCCATGCCGCTCTACCTCGACGCCGAGCTGGAGGCCTACCGCGGCTTGCTGGCGATCGGAGTCGCGCCCGCGCTCGCGCTCCTGACGCCGGACTCGAGCGGCGAGCCGCGCGGGGCGCTCTCCGTTCGCTGGGACGGAGCGCAGCGCCGCGACGAGGCGAGCGAGCTGCGGGCCGCGCCGCACCCCGAGGCCACGCCTCCCGTCGCACTGGCGGCCACGCCGGAAGGGCAGGTGCTCGAGCCGCGGGTGGTCTCCGGCCGCCCCACCGCCCCGGCCCTGCGGCGGCTCCTCGATCTCGAGGCCGCGTACCAGGAGCGCGCGCGCGTTCCGCTGCGCTTCGTCTACCGCCACGCGCCCGAGAACCAGGACTTCCGCGTGGCGCGCGAGCTCGCGCAGCTCACCGAGGGCGATCGGCCGTCGCTCCTGTCGCGCTGGCTGCGGCGCTAGCGGCTCGTCTCCGAGCGCCGCGCGGCGTCCAGCAACGGAGGGAGCTCGCCCAGCAGGCGGTCGATCTCCTCCGCCGTGTTGCCCGGGCCCAGCGAGAAGCGCACCGAGGATCGCGCCGAGGACGCCGGAACGCCCATCGCCAGCAGCACGTGCGAGGGCTCGAGCGTGCCGGAGGCGCAGGCGGCGCCGCTCGAGGCCGCGATGCCCGCGACGTCGAGCGCGATCAGCAGGGCCTCGCCCGAGGCACCCGCGAAGATCGCGTTCACGGTGTTGCAAAGACGCTGGGGGCGCTCGGCGACGATCGTCGCGCCGAGGGCGAGCAGGCCGGCCTCGAGGCGCGAGCGCAGCGCGAGCAGGCGTGCCGTGGCTTCGGGCCGCTCGGCTTCGGCCGCGGCGAGCGCCGCCGCGAGGGCCGCGAGGGCGGGCACGTCCTCGGTGCCGGAGCGGCGGCCGCCTTCCTGGTGGCCCGCGACGACCGGTGCGAGCGGCACGCCGTCGCGGACGAAGAGCATGCCCGCCCCCGTGCCGGCGCCGAACTTGTGGCCGGACAGCGTCAGCAGGTCCGCGCCGAGGTCGGCCGGAGGCACCGGCAGCCGGCCCGCGGCCTGCACCGCGTCGCAGTGAAACAGGGCGCCCGCGCCGTGGGCGAGCGCTGCCAGCTCGGCGGCCGGTTGCAGCACGCCGGTCTCGTTGTTCGCGAGCATGCACGAGACCAGCGCCACGTCGGGGCCGAGGGCGGCCGTCGCGCGGACCGTGTTGACGCGGCCGTCGCCGTCCACCGGCAGCAGCTCGATGCGCGCGCCGACCTTCGCGAGCTGGCCGAGCGTCGCGAGGACCGACGGGTGCTCGATCGCGCTCGCGAGCAGCCGAGTCCGGGTGAGATCGTCCCGCCCGAGGAACGCGCCCCACAGCGCGAGCGCGTTGGCCTCGCTGCCGCCGGAGGTGAAGACGATCTCCCGCGGCCGGGCCCGCAGCAGGCCGGCCACCGCCTCCCGCGCCGCGTCGAGCCGGGCCCGGGCGCGCTGGCCCGGCCGGTGGATCGACGAGGCGTTGCCAAGTCCCTCGGCCTCGGCCCGCGCGCGCGCGGCCTCCGGGCGCACGGGCGCCGACGCGTTGTGGTCGAAGTACAGGTGGGCCATGGCTCAGCGGTACCGCTGGGTCGGCTTGGAGCGACGCCCGCCGATGAGCTTGGGGCGCCGGGGCGTCTCCTCGAGGAGGCGGCGGCCGTGGCTGCCGGCGCGCACGCCGAACGCGGCCAGGAAGCGCGCCTTCAGGTCGCGCAGCGCCCGGCGGCGGACGGCGGCGCTCCCGGGCGGCAGCGGCACCCGCGCGCCGGCCATGCTGGCGTGCCCGCCGCTCGAGCCGCCCAACCCCTCGCACACCTCGCGGATCAACGAGCCGGCGTTCAGCCGGCCGTCGCTCGTGCGCAGCGAGGCATAGATGTCGCGGTGGAAGATCCCCAGGGCGAGCGACCAGCGGATCCCGTCGAGGAAGAGCATGCTCTCGGCGATCTCGGCGGTCAGGTCCGGCGAATAGAGCGGACCGAGATCGGCCACCAGCACGTCGCCGTAGCGGCGGGCGCGCTCGATGGCGCCATGGAGGAGCTGGAAGTAGGCGGGCGAGCGCCGGGGGTGCTCGATGCGGCCGAGCAGGAGCTTGTCGACGAAGGGAAACAGCCAGAGATAGGCGTCGGAGTCGAGCTCGTGCGTCTCGCGGCCGAGATCCCTCGTGTCGCTCTTGACGCCGTAGAAGAGCGCGGTGGCCACCTGCGGCGTGGGCTCGACCCCCGCGGCCACCAGGTAGCGCGTCAGCATCGTGGAGGTCGATCCGGTCTCGCCGCCGATGTCGGCGAAGCGCGCGCGCAGGGAGCGCTCGCGCAGCGGGTGGTGGTCGATGACCACGTCCGGAAAGTGGCGCGCCGGCAGGCTGTGGTTGCCGGCCTCCGGCTGGGTGTCCACGAGGCACAGCAGGTCGTGCTCGTCGAAGACGACGCGGGAGACCGGTACGAGCGGCAGGCGCAGCTCGCGGATCATCGCCTGGTTCTCGGCGCGGCCCACCAGGCCGCCGTAGGCGATGCGCGCCTCGACGCCGAAGCGCCGCCGGAAGAGCAGGGCGAGCGCGACCGCCGAGGCGAGCGAGTCGGGATCGGGGTTGTCGTGCGTGAGCACGAGTGGCCGGCGCGCGCCGCGCACGACCTGGGCGAGCTGGGCGAGCTTGCGCCCCATCTCGGTCTCCGGTGAGGCCACCGCGTGGAGGCGGCGGCTGGCTTTGCTCGCGGGCACCGGTCGATCCTAGTGGAGCAGCGCCCGCAGCGCGCGCAGGTTCTTGCGCTGGTGGCCGTCCTCGGTCTCGAGCACCGCGGGGACGCCCGCGAAGCGCGGGTCGTTCACGAGCGCCTCGAAGCCCGCGAGGCCCATGCGGCCCTTGCCGATGTCCTCGTGGCGGTCGAGCCGGCAGCCGAGCGGCCCCTTGCAGTCGTTCAGGTGAAAGGCCCCGACGTGCGCGATCCCGGCGGCCTCGTCGAAGGCGTCGATCGTCCGCCGGTAGCCGTCGCCGGTGGTGACGTCGTGGCCGGCGGCGAACAGGTGGCAGGTGTCGAGGCAGAAGCCGAGCCAGGCGGGCGAGCGCAGCGCGCGCCGCATCGCAGCCAGCTCGGCGAAGTCGTGGCCGAGGCAGTTGCCCTGTCCGGCGGTGTTCTCGAGGAGGATGCGCGTGACGCGCGAGGGCTGCCGCCGGCGCACCTCCGCGAGCGCTTCGGCCACCAGCTGGACGCCGCGCGTCCCGTCCGGGTGGCTGCCGGGATGGACGACGAGCAGGGGCACGCCGAGCGCCTCGCACCGGGCCACCTCGTCGGCCATGCCGGCGATGGACTTCTCGCGCAGGCCTGGATCTTCGGCAGCGAGGTTGATCAGGTAGCTCGCGTGCGCGGCCGTGGGCAGCCGGCGGCGGGCCGCCTCCTCGCGGAACTCGGCGACGTCGGTCGAGCCGAGCGGCTTGGCCTGCCAGCCCCGGGCGTTCTTGGTGAAGATCTGGAGGGCTTCGGCGCCGTCGTCGGCCGCCCGGCCGAAGGCCCGGTGCAGCCCTCCCGCGACCGATTCGTGCGCGCCCAAGAGGATGCCGGGGCCCATCGGGGAGGCATCTTCTGCCCGAGCGGGCGCCAGGGGTCAATGGCCCCACCCGTGTGCTAGTCTATGTGCTCGAAACCACTGGAGAAGCATGGGGCCTTTCCAAAGCCGAAGTGCCGCCGGGTCTAATTCCTCGAACCGGCGGTCCCGGAGGGCCGCGACGAAAGGAACGACCATGCGACGCTTCTGGATGAGCTCCCTGATTCTCGCGATCACCGCCGCCTGCGGCCCCTCGGCCCTCGAGGACGAGGCCCGCAGCGCCTTGCCCACGCAGGACCAGGTGGCGCTGCAGGCGCCCGGCGGCGCCCCCGGCACGTCGAGCGCGGCGGTCACGGTGGGCGACCACTCGGACTACTACCAGCTGACCTGGGACATGTCGTCGGCGGTCAACGGCGGCGTCGGCGCCACGCTGCTCCTGCTGCAGGCGGTGGTCGCGCAGCACGCGACGAGCTGCACCGCCACGAGCTGCACCTGGGGCCCGGGCTCCACCGCGCTCGATCCGAATACCTACGAGCTGGTCGTGACCAAGCAGGCCACCACGCCGGTGAGCTACCAGTACGTCCTCTCCGCGGAGCCGAAGTCGAACCCGGGCGCCGGCTTCTTTTCCCTGATCTCGGGGACGGCGACGCCCTCGGGCACGGTGGATCACGGCAGCGGGACGTTCACCATCGACTTCGATTCCGCGCAGAAGCTCGACAACCCGGGCCAGACCGTGGGCCAGCTCACGGCGACCTACGACAACACCGGGCCGCTCAGCGTGCAGGTGACATTCCTGGGCATGGCCGACACCCAGACGCCGAGCCAGCTCGACAACGCGAACTACGCCTACGCCGACGATTCGAGCGGCGGCGGCGACCTCCAGGTGGCTTTCGAGAACACGACGACCAGCGCGACCACCACGCTCCACTCGCGCTGGGAGAGCGACGGCTCGGGCCGCGGCGACGCGAGCTACTCGTCGCCGACCTATTCGGCCACCGCGAGCGAGTGCTGGTCCACGAGCTTCGAGGTGACGTTCTTCGAGTCGAGCGACCCCTCGAACCCGGTCTTCGGGCCGAACAGCGGGCAGGAGAGCGCCTGCGACTGGCAGGGGGCCGTTCCCTGCACCTTGCAGGCGCCGTAGGGAGACGCCTTGGTCGAGCTGCGCGCGATCCGAGGAGGGCTGGCCGGGGCCGAGAGCTCCGGCCAGCTCGTCTCGTCGTCGGATCCCGGCCTGCTCGCCGAGCTGTACGAGAAACACGCGCCGGCGGTGTTCGCGCGCTGCCGCTACCTCCTGCGGGACGAGGAGGCGGCGGCGGATGCGTTGCAGGACGTGTTCGTGCGCATCCTGCGTGCGTTGCCGGAGCTTCGCGCGGCGCAGTCGCCGACGGGCTGGATCCTGCGCGTGACCACGAACCACTGCTTGAACGAGCTGCGGGGCCGACGCGCGGGCTGGCGGACGGAGCTCGTGCGCATGGCGCAGGCGCGGCCGATCGAGGCGGCGAACGTGGACCGGCGCGAGCTGGTGCGGGCCCTGCTCTCGGCGG
>DATJNL010000024.1:0-13045 GCA_035508175.1 Myxococcales bacterium | reverse complement strand
ACCGCGAAGCCCGCCCGCCCGCTGGTCGCCCTTGGTCTCGCGCTCGCGCTCGCCGAGGGCGCCGGCTTTCTCGAGAGCTACTTCGTCGATTACCCGGCCGCGGCGCAGCCGCAGTTCGACGGCGGCGCCGGCGAGGCGCTGCGCATTGCCTTCGCGGCCCGCCTCGAGAACGAGCCTCTCTACGCGCCCGACTCGTTCTTCATCTTCGACGGCACCTACTTCCAGTTCTGGGGCGACCTCGACCCGGTCCGCTTCCGGCAGGTGGGCCTCGAGGGCCTGGGCATCCACCGCGCCTCGCCGAACGCCCAGTACCCCCCCGGTTCGCTCGTGATCCTCCCCGGCGGCATGCGCCCGTTCCGGCAGCCCGCCGAGCTCGTCGGCACGGCGGCCCGCACCGGCGGCGGCGTGGCGTACTCGGTCTGGCGCGCGCAGTAGGCCGAACGCGAGGGTTCAGCCCACCGCCGCGCTCGGCGCGGGCGCGGCCGCCGGCGCCTTGTACCGGTTCGCCACGCGGCGGCCCACCTTCATCAAGGGCAGCTCGATGAAGCGGTACGTCAGCGACACGAACGCGAGGCACAGCACCGAGTTCAGGAGCGCGTTCCAGTAGGGATTGTGCAGGTGAATCTGCCGCGGCTGGCACTGGTAGAAGAGGCGGTTCCATAGGTAGAGGCTGTAGGAGACGCGGCCGATCCAGGCCATGGGCCGCGTCTCGAGCACGCGGGACAAGAGGCGCCGCGGGTGCAGCACGGTCGCCACGAGGAGGCATGGGCTCAGGATCGTCCGGGCCGTGTCGGTCAAGTCGGGGATGAAAGCCGGCGTCGCGGCCGCGAGCACCGCGATCAGGAGCCAGGCCGTGGGACCGCCGGACCAGCGGCGGATCCGCTCGCGCCACTCCGGCTGGCGCAGCAGCATCGCCATCGCCGCGCCGGCCAGCAGGCCATCGAGCTTGCAGTCGGTGTGCTCCCACCACCACTGCGGATTCGGATTGATGAAGTGGGCCCGCGATTCGATCGTCCTCCACCCGATGAACACGAGCGTCGCGATGAGCGTGCCCTTCAGCCACCGCCGCGGGCCGAGCAGGATCAGGAACGTCGGAAAGAGCAGGTAGAAGTGCTCCTCCACGCACAGCGACCAGAAGAAGCCGACCGGTGGCGCGTCGCGCCCCTTCGTGTAGTTGGTCACGAAGAGGGCCGCGCTGGCCAGGCCCTTCCACGAGAAGGGGGCGGCGCCGATCCAGCCGAGGAGCGTCACCCCGATCAGCACCAGATAGGCCGCCGGGATGATGCGGAAGAATCGCCGGATGTAGAAGGGCCGCAGGACGGTGGCCCCCACCGCCTCCCACTCGGCCACCAAGCGTGTCGTGATCAATAGACCGCTGAGCCCGAAGAACAGGCTGACGCCCACCTGGCCGGTCCCCTGCCGGATCAGCTCCATGGTGGCCGTCCGGGGACCCGGGAAGCCGGCGTTGAAGACCAGGTGACTGGCCATCACCAGCAGCACCGCGATCGCCCGCCAGCCGTCGAGCGTGGGCAGGTGATCCGGGCGAGCCGGCGCGGCGCCCGCGGCCATCCCTAGATCGTACCCAGCTCGATCTGCTGCCGGATCCACGGCACGATCTCGTCCAGCATCTGATCGAGCGTGGTCTCCGCGCGGAAGCCCAGCAGCCGCTTCGCCTTGGCGCAGTCGGGGATGCGCCGCTGCACGTCGTACTTGAACGGCTCGTCGGTGACGAAGCGGAACGGCTTCGCGCCGTTGATCTTCTTCCAGATGGCCTCGGCGAGCTGCAGCACCGTGGTGGAGGTCTCGGTCGAGAGGTTGAAGTCCTCGTTGAGCGCCTCGGGCTTCTCGATGCACAGGCGGATGCCGTGCGCCAGGTCGCCGCCGTACGTGTAGTGGCGCACCTGCCCGCCGTTGCCCAGGAGGTGCAGCGGGTCCTGGCCCTTGAGCACCTTCTGCACCAGGTCCGGCACCACGTGGCTCATCGCCAGCTTCACGTTGCCGGAGAAGATCTCCTTGTCGGTGAGCGCCCGCTGCTCGCCCACGCCCACGCAGTTGAAGGGGCGGATGATCGTGTAGGGCAGGCCGTACTGCTCGTGCGCGCCCTGCGTGAAGTACTCGGTCGCGAGCTTCTGGAAGCCGTAGGTCGACAGCGGCGGCGGCGAGCGGCGCTGGGCGCCCTCGGGCGTGGGGAACTCGGTCGCCGATTCGAAGACCATCGAGGACGACAGCACGTCGATCTTCTGCAGCTTGCGGTTCGCGTGCGCCCAGATGGCGGCGTCGAAGGTCGCGGCGGTGATGCGCTCGTTCTCCGCGAGCAGGTCGTACGCCATCGTGTGGAAGTAGGAGATGCCGCCGATCATGGCGGCGCCGGCGACGATCTGGTCGGCCTCGGCGCAGAGCTCCTTGAGGAGCCCCACGTTCTTGCAGTCGCCCTCCACCAGCCTGAAATGAGCGTGCGTCTCGAACGACTTCTTCACGCGGCCGTACTTCGAGAAGTTGTCGAGCGCGACGACCTCGTGCCCCGCCTGCAGGAGCTCGGTGATCAGGTAGCCCGCGATGAACCCGTTGCCTCCGGTGACGACGATCTTCATGGTCAGACCCGCGCTCCCTTGCCCCACAGGTTCCAGACGTCGACGAACGGCTTGTCACCGAGATCCAGCGACCGGTAGGCCGCGTGCGGCGTGCCCAGCATCACGATGTCGCTGCGCCGCACCAGCTCCTCGGCGCTCACGAACGAGGGATCCGCGATGAACGGATCGCTGCACAGGACGCCCTTGGCCTCCCACGAGAGCACCTTGCGCAGCTTGTACGACAGGCTCTCGCGCGGGTCGTCGTTGTCGGCCTTGAAGGCCATGCCCAGGATGCCGACGGTCGATTCCTTGAGGCGGTAGCGGAGCTTGAGCCGCCCCACCAGGTAGTTCGGCAACCCTTCGTTCACGAGCATCGCCGCGTGGCCCAGGAAGAACGAGTTGTTGGAGAACGCCGCGAGCTGCATCGTGTCCTTGAAGAGGCAGGGGCCGGCCGCGAAGCCCGGCCGCGCGAAGCCCGCCATGCGCGGGTAGTCGGCCACCATCGCGTCGTAGATGTGGTGGAAGTCGAGGCCGAAGTCGTTCGCGAGCGTGTAGAACTGGTTCGAGGCGGCGAAGCTCAGGTAGCGCCAGGTGTTGGTGAAGAGCTTCGCCAGCTCGGCCTCCATCGGCTCGAGCTGCAGGATCTTGTTCACGAGCCCCTGGAAGAAGGCGCGGGCGCGCTCGGCGGCGCGCGGGGTGACCCCGCTGACGATCTGCGGCAGCCTGGCGCTCTCTTCCAGCGCGAAGCCTTGCGCGATGCGCTCCGGGCAGAAGGCCACGTCGAGCGCGAGGCCCCGCTCGGCGAGCCGCGCCGCCACCCGCTGGGTGGTGCCCGGGTACACGGTGCTGCGCAGGATCAGGAGCTGGCCCGCCTTCAAATGTCCCGCGTAGCCGTCGATGATGCGATCGAGCATGCCCACGTTGGGGTTCAGGTGCTCGTCGACCGGCGTGCCGGTCACCATCACCACCGCGGCCGCCTCGGCCACGGCGGCCGACTCGGTGGTCGCGCGCAGCTTGCCGGCGGCGAGGGCCTTCCCCAGGAGCTGCTCGCCGCCCCGCTCCACGAACGGCAGCTTCCCGCGGTTCACCAGGTCCACCACGGACCGGTTGATGTCCACGAGCGACACCTGCCGCCCGTCGGTCGCGAGCAGAATCCCCAGCGGCAGGCCGACGTGGCCGCAGCCGCCGATGATCGCCACCTTGTCGAAACGCTCGTCGCTCATCGCCCGTCCTTGCGCACGAAGCGGCCGCGCAGCGCGTACAGGTACCATCCCAGGTAGCGCGGGAGCCAGCGCCGCATGTCGAAGCGGCTCTCGCCCGCGGTGCGGTCGGTCCACACGGACGGCACCTCGGCGACCCGGCGCCCGGCGAGGAACGCCTTCACCGTCAGCTCCATGCCGATCTCGAAGCCGCCGCTGCTCTCGATGGTGACGGTCTGCAGAAACGCCCGCCGGTAGAGCTTGAAGCTGTTGGTCACGTCGCGCGTGGGGATGCCCGTCAGGACGTGCAGCGAGAGGCCGGCCGTGCGCGAGAGGAGCCCCTTCAGCTTCGGACCCCCGCGCTGCGCCCCGCCCCGCATGTAGCGGGACCCGCACACGACGTCCGCGCCCTGCCGGAAGGCCTCGATCATCGGCAAGAGGCCGCGCAGGTCGTCGGCCATGTCGGCCATCACCACCACGACCCCCTCCCCGCGCGCCTCGTCGAAGCCGGTGCGGATGGCGTTGAGCGCACCGCGGCCCCGGCGATTCTTGACCGGCCGGGCCAGCGGGAACTCCCTCGCCCGCGCCTTCAGGACGGGCAAGGTCGTGTCCTCGTCCTGGTCGTAGACCACCAGGATCTCGTGGGGCGGCAGGCCCAGCGAGCCCAGCGCCGACAAGGTCGGCACGATGTTCTCGGCCTCGTTGTAGACGGGGATGACGATGCTCAGGAGCGGGGCGTCGGCCACCGGCGCACGGGAGGGCTCGCTCATCTTGGCGCGCCGCTTATAGCGGTTCCGATGCCGGCGCTCAACCGGAGCCCCCGCCCAACCGCAGGATCGAGAGCTTCCCCAGCTTCACTTCCACACGTGCCTGCCCGCTCTTGAACCAGCCAGCGACGCGGGCGTCGGGCGCGCCCGCCACCACCATCCAGGGGAAGCCCTGGCGCACGAACTCCTCGGGGGCGATCGTCTTGTCGTTCTCCAGCCGGCCGCGCTGGTCGAGCAGCGCCTGCGAGAAGCCAAACGTCTTCACGCCGTTGTCGAGGAAGCTGATCGGCACCCCTCCCCAGATGGCGTAGGCCTCCATGCTGCCCGTTCCGAAGACCCCTTCGCCGGGGGCTGCGTGTCGCCGCAGCCACTCGACGGCACGCGCATCGTCTCCGGTCGGCAGCGGGGCGAGGAAGCAGCCATCCGCCAGCCTGGCGGCCTGGGCGGTCTGCGCCACCCATGCGACCCCTCCGGCCGCGGAGAGCGCGAGCGCCACCGGGGCCCACGGCCGAGCCCAGAAGCGTGCCAGGGCGGCCGCCGCGAGCACGCCCATCGGAACCCTGCAGACGATGGCGAACTTCACGATGTCGCCCGAGCTCGCGTACTGGAACGTGTTGAGCACGGCCAGGCCCACGAGCACCATGATCGCGTAGATCAACCCCCGTGAGCGCAGCAGCCACAGTCCGGCCACGGCCAGCGGCAGGAGCAGGCCGAAGGAATACAAGTGCCAGAGCAGCCACTCCGTCCTCGTCTTGCCGATCCAGAACGGGGCGAACGTCAGGCGGAGCCCGCTCGGCTCCGCCGCGGAGGCAAAGAAGCCGTGCAGCGCCCGCGCGACCACAGCCGTCGCCACGGCCAGCAGGAGCATCCGGAGGAGCGACCGGCGGTCCCCGCGTTCCACCTGGATCGCCGCGGCACCGAAGCCGGCTACCGCCAGGCACGCGAAGAGCACCACCTCGGAGAAGGACAGCGCCGCGAGGACGACTCCCAGGGCGGCGTACCAGCCCCAGGGGGCGCCGCGGTCGCGGCGATCGAACAAGAGCAGCGCAGAGAGCGCGAGCGGGATCCCCAGGGTCCAGGGGTGCTGCACGAAGAAGTCGCTCACGTGCGGTCCCGCGAGCCAGAACTTGTCGATGGTGCACCCCGCGCCGGTCAGGTGGTCGCCGAGCGACTTCGAGGTCCGCGATTCGCACAGGAACGGCAGCCCGCACCCGAAGGCGGCCGGCACGGCGATCCAGCCGTGCGCGCGACCGACGACCCGCTCGCCGAGCCGCCAGAGCAGCCCCACGGCGTACGCCCAGCAGATCACCGTCACCCACTGCACGGCCCGATCGATTCGCAGGTGGAAGAGGCTCGCGACCAGCGCGCAGAGCAGATCGAAGCCGTAGTGGTAGCGCAGCTCGTAGGTGGGGAAGACCAGGTGGCGCGGCGGGTAGACGCCGTTGAGCATCTCCATCGGGATCGAGTAGTGCCCCGCGTTCCAGGCCACGTCGTCGCAATGCTGGCCGGGGAAGACGACCGCCAGGCCGATGGCCACGGCGACCGCCACGCCCAGCCAGATCCAGCGGGAGGGCGGCTCGCCCGGCGGGACCGCGGGCCGCCGGAAGGCGCCCGCGACGCCGAGGGCCGCGACCGCGAGCGTCCCGCCCCAGAGCGCGGCGCCGAACGAGTGAAACGCGAGCCCCAGCGCCTGCGCCGCCACGAGCCACAGCGCCAGGCCCAGGCCCGGCGCCAGCCAGCGCCCGAGCGAAGCGTCGGGAACCGCGGCGCAGGCGAGGCGCCGGCCGGCGAGGTAGAGGCCCGCCAGCGCCGGGACAAGACTCACCGGCCACAGCGAAAGTGGGAACCCCATGGGGCGATGGCGTAGCACGACCCCGGACTTCGCGAAACTGAACGCGGCCGGCGCGGCTCCCGCTCGCGAGGCGCCGCGGCTCAGTTCCAGGGGTCGCGCGGCGCGGCGCTGCGCTCGTGCAGGCGGTGCGCGGCCCACGCGAGCGCGAGCGCGCAGGCGAGCGCGAGGAGGTCGTCTCCCTCGACCGTGACGCCGCCGGCGGTCAGCGCCGGCAGCGCCCCCGCAAACGGCGCGATCAGCGGCGCCGTGAGCCACCGGGCGGCGGCGACGAAGGCCGCGCGGCCGGAAGCGCCGAGGAGCTCGAGGCCGACGCGCAGCCCCACGAGCAGCAGCACGGCGTCCGCGACCCAGCGGCCGAGGCCCGCGACGGCCCGCGGCCAGACCCATGGCGGGGGCGGCGACGGCTGCGCGCGCACCCGCTCGGGCGGCAAGCGCTCCTCGATCGGCTCAGCCAGCCCGAGCAGCCAGGGCTGCGGGCGGGGGCTGCTATCGCAGTGCGGAACCATCGAGCCTCGAAAGTGCATGGAGCGGGCCAAGCCCGAACCATGCAACATCGGGTGCTTGCGGCGCCAGGGGTACGCCGTGAGTGACAGTTCTCGTCGGCTCGGCGGCCGAACGGCGTCAATGCCTGCGGAGCGCCCGGCGTGCCCTACGCGAGGTCGATCCACACCGTCTTGCGCTCGGTGTAGCCCTCGAGCGCCGCGGACCCGAGCTCGCGCCCGAAGCCCGACTGCTTGAAGCCGCCGAACGACGCGCCCGGGTCGTACAGGTTGTAGGTGTTCACCCACACCGTGCCGGCCTTGATCGCGCGCGCGACCTTGTGCGCCTTCTTCACGTCGCGCGTCCACACGCCGGCCGCGAGGCCGTAGCGCGTGCCGTTGGCCTTCGCGATCGCCTGCTCCACGTCGTCGAAGGGGATGACCGTCGCGACGGGCCCGAAGATCTCCTCCTGCGCGATGGTCATCTCGTTCGAGGCGTTCGCGAAGATCGTCGGCTGCAGGAAGAAGCCCGGGCCGGCCTTCGCGTTGCGCTCGCCGCCGAGCGCGAGCTGCGCCCCTTCGGATTTGCCCTTCGCGACGTAGCCCAGCACGCTCTCGAGCTGCGCCTGCGAAATCTGGGGCCCGAGCCGCGTCTTCGGATCGAGCGTGTCGCCCTGCGTGAGCTTCGCCGCCCTCCCCTTCATCTTCTCCACCAGCTCGTCGGCCACCTTGCGCTCGACCAGCACGCGCGAGCCGGCCGCGCAGACCTCGCCCTTGTTGTAGAAGATGCCGGCGACGGCGCCCCGCGCGGCGGCCTCGAGATCGGCGTCCGCGAAGACCACGTTCGGGCTCTTGCCGCCGAGCTCGAGCGTGACGCGCTTCACCGTCCCGGCCGCGAGCTTCATGATCTCCTGCCCCACGGCCGTCGAGCCGGTGAAGGCGATCTTGTCGACGCCGGGGTGCGTCACCAGCGCGTTGCCCGCGGCGCGGCCGGGGCCCGGCACCACGTTGAGCACGCCCGGCGGCACGCCCGCCTCGAGCGCGAGCTCGCCGATCTTCAGCACCGACAGAGGCGTGGTCTCCGACGGCTTGAGCACCATGGTGCAGCCGGTGGCGAGGGCCGGGCCCACCTTCCACATGGCGAGCAGCAGCGGGAAGTTCCAGGGCACGATGGCGCCCACCACGCCCACCGGCTCGCGCAGGTTGTAGATGAACGACTCGCCGCGCGAGGGCAGGGTCTCGCCGGTGATCTTGCTCGCCCAGCCGGCGTAGTACTGGATGACCTCGGCCGCGACCGGCACGTCCACGTTGCGGCTCTCCGAGATGGGCTTGCCCGCGTCGATGGTCTCGAGCTCGGCGATCTCGTCGGCGCGCGCGTACATGAGCTCGCTGAGCTTGAAGAGGATGCGCCCGCGCTCGCCGCCGTTCATCTTCGGCCAGGGCCCCTCGTCGAAGGCCCGGCGCGCCGCCTTGACCGCGAGGTCCACGTCCGCCGCGTCGGCCTGCGCCACCTCGCAGAGCGGCTCGGCCGTGGCCGGGTTGATCGGCCGGAACGTCTTGCCGGTCTGGGCGTCGACCCACTTGCCATCGATGAGGAGCTTGCGGGGATTCAGATTGGCGTGCTTGAGCGCGAGGGCCATGGCGAGTTCCTCCGGGTCCGGCCGGAATAGCAGGGGCCGGGGGAAAGGGTCAACGCTCGGTCAGCCGCGGCTCATTCCTTGGTCGTCGCGTCCAGCATCGTCACCGCCCCCGACACGTCCGCCGAGCTCACGCCGGCGTCGACGGCCTGCGATCCGAGCGCGACGAACTGCTGCAGATCGACGCGCGCCACCCAGACCGATCCGCTGCCCGGGTCGGTGACCACGAAGCCCACCGGCTTGCTGCCCTGCACGCTCGTCGTGACCGCGACGCCGTGCGGGTCGCCCAGGTTCTCCCAGGGCGCGCCTCCCGGCGTGTCGGGGATCTGCGCCTCGACCTGCGCGGTCGCGGGGAAGCCGCCGTCCGATCCCTTGCCCAGCTGCGTGAGGTCCACGACCGCCATCGTGTCCTTGAACTCCTGCTCGAAGAAGGCGAGGTGGCTCGTGGGCTCCACCGCGACGCCGTCTTCGTCCTCGCCGGCCGCCGTGGGAAGCGTCGTGAGCGGCGCGGTGAAGCTCTTCGAGCCGTCGTCGTACGCCGCGTTCGACAGGTCGAGGAACGCCGTCGCCGCCCCGAACTCGAGCGGCACCACCGCCAGCTCCGTGCCCGGATCGATCGCCGCGGAATCGGGCGCGTGGAAGTCGCCCAGCGGCGCCTGGCCGGCGTCGGCCTCCGCCGGGTTCGCGTAAGCGTAGACGCTGCCGCTGGCCAGCTTCACCACGTTCACGCCGGCGGCGGTGGGTCCCTGCAGGTCGCACGGGCCGCCGTCCACCGGGCAGCTGTAGAACGGCGCCACCAACAGCTCCGCCGTCGGGTCGAAACCGAAGTTCTCCGAGCCGGGCGCGGCCACGTTGCCCGTGACGGCGTGGCTGTTCAGGTCCACGAACAAAAAGCCGGTCGACACCGACAGGATGGCGCGGTGGTTCGCGACGTCGAGCGCGACGCCGGTGACGATGAAGTTGCCGGCGGAGGCGGCCAGAGGCCCCAGCGAGGCGTCCAGCGAGATCGTCGCCGAGACCGAGTTCTTCGACGGATCGATGAACCAGACGCGGTGGCTCGACGAGCTGGCGGCGACGACGACGTCGGCGTCGGCCGAGGTCGCGGTGGCGAAGTCGGCCGAGGGGCAGAAGCCGGCGATCTTCGAGACCGGGCAGCCCAGGTCGATGTCGGTCACCAGGGCCGGCGCGCCGGACAGCCCGTTGCCAGCCTGGCCCACGTCGACCACCGCGATCTGGCCGTCGCTGTTCGAGGCGGGCTCGAGGAGCGGCAGGTACATGAGCTGCTTGCCGTTCAACGTGATGATGCCGAAGGCCCCCGAGCCGGTCGAGACGGGCCCCGGCGGCGGAGGGGAGCCGCAGCCCACGCCCAGAGCCATACCGAGTGTCAGGAATCTCCTCGCCCACTTCGCGCGCATGCCACCCTCCCGGTGCAGGACGGTTGCTGGCTTAACAGTGGCTGCCGGGAGCGGTCAACCGCGGGCCCTGACTCCTCGTGCTCCGTCCTGTATGACTGGTGGGGAGTGATCCCCGGAGAACGGCTCGGCCGCTACACGCTTCTCGGCAAGCTGGCCACGGGTGGGATGGCGGAGGTGTATCTCGCCCGCCAGGACGGCCCGCAGGGCTTCGTGAAGACCCTCGTCGTCAAGCGCATCCTGCCCCAGTACGGCCGGGACGAGGCCTTCGTGCGCATGTTCCTCGACGAGGCCCGGCTGGCCGCGCAGATCAACCACCCGAACGTCGTGTCCATCATCGAGCTCGGCGAGGATCCGGCCTCCGAGAGCTACTTCATGGCGATGGAGTTCATCGACGGCTGCAGCCTCAAGCGCGTCATCCACCAGGCGATGCGCCGCGGCGAGCCCCTCCCCGTGGCGCTCTGCTGCCGGATCCTCTCGGACGCCTGCGGCGGGCTCGACCACGCCCACAACCTGCGCGGCGACGGAGGCCGCCCCCTCCAGATCGTCCACCGCGACGTGTCCCCGGAGAACATCCTCGTCACCTACAGCGGCCTCGTGAAGGTCGTGGACTTCGGCATCGCCAAGGCGACGTCCACGGAGGGGCGCACCCGCGCCGGTCAGCTGAAGGGAAAGTTCAGCTACATGCCGCCCGAGCAGCTCCTCGGGCAACCGGTCGATCGCCGCGCCGACATCTGGGCGCTGGGCGTCGTCCTCTACTGGATGTGCTGCGGCGCCAAGCCCTTCACCGGCGACAGCGAGCCCGCGGTGGTGCAGCGCATCCTCGCGACCGACCCGCAGCCGCTCGACGAGCGAGCCCCGCACGTCCCCGGCTGGCTCGCGGCCATCGCCCGCCGCGCCCTGGAGAAGAACCTCGAACGCCGCTACGCGAGCGCCCGGGAAATGCAGCTCGACCTGGACGCGGGCGTGGCGCGCGCCGGCCTGGTCGCGAGCTCGGCGGCCCTCTCCGACTACCTCGCCGCCCAGTTCCCCGAGAACAGCGACCCCGATCGCCTGCTCTCCCGGGCGCTGCAGTCAGGCGAGATGCGCACCGCCACGCCGTCCGGCGCCGACGTCCCGTTTCCCACCGGTGCCACGCGGGACGGACGCGCCCGCCCACGGCCTTCCGACCCGGCCGAGCCCTCGCGCGGTACGACCGTGTCGGGAGAGCATCCGCGCGCCGCGCCGAGCCGGCCGGCGTCGGCCTGGCGGTGGGGAATCGCCGGGGCCGCGCTCGCCTCGGTGGCCACGGGCGCCTTCGCCGTCCACGCGCTCGGAGGACGATCGCCCCCCGCGTCCCACGAGGTCGCCACGATCCCGAGCCCGGCGCCGCCGCCCGCGGCCCTACCTCCACTTCCTGCACCTCCTCCCCCGGTCGCACGCTCCCAGCCCGTGGAGGCTGCGCTGACACCGAGCCCCGCAGTCCCGCCGCGCCCCACGTCCTCCGAAACCGCGAAGCCCGCGCGCCGTCACGCTGCCCGCGCCGCCGAGGCCCCCGGCCTGCTCGCCTTTCGCGTCGTCCCCTGGGCGGAGGTGGTGGTGGACGACCAGCCCATCGGCACCACGCCCCTGCGGCCGCTGGAGCTTTCCGCCGGCCGGCACCACGTCCGGCTGGTCAACGCGACCTTGCACGTCGACCGGCAGCTCACGGTGGAGATACGCCCGGGCGAGACCGCGGTCGTGAAGGAGCACCTCGGGGACGAGTGAGCCTCCCTCAAGGGATCCAGTCGCCCCGCGCGGGCTCGTACACCTGCACGTCGTTCACCGCCGCGAAGCCGTTCCAGCCGCCGATCACGTAGATGCGCCCGTCGGCTCCCGTCGCGCATCCCGGCGAGTCGACCGCCGTGGGGAGCTGGGGAAGCCCGGTCAGCCAGTAGCCTCCGTCGGAGTCGAAGGCCTCCACCGCGCCGTAGAGCCGGTAGCCCGACCCGGCGCCCACGACGCAGTCGTTCCCGCCGATCGCGTACACGAGGCCGGCCCGATCCGTCGCGGCGCCCAGCTCGCAGCGGGGCGTCGGCATCCCGAAGCGCGGAGCCCAGGCGGCTGCCCCAGGGACCAACGCCTCCGTCTCCCCCTGGCCGGCGTCGTCCTCGAGCGGCGTGGCGTAGTCCGCGGTGCCCCCCATGGCGAAGATCGTCCCGTCGGGAGCGGCCGCCACGCCGTGGAAGGCCTTCGCGACGAGCAGCGCGGGCGCGGTGCCCCAGACCTGCTGCACCGGGTCGAAGGTCGAGGTGATCGAGGCCGGCGACTGCACGCTGTAGACGCCGCCGGGCATGTAGAAGACGCCGCCCGGACCCACGGCGGCGCCCGTGTCGGCGAAGTAGTAGGGGCTCACGGCGGACACGGTGACCCAGCCGCTCTCGCCGGGCGCCCAGACCTCGCTGTTGTCGATGAGGTAGTCCCCGGTGATCCGGCCGGTGAAGGCGTAGAGATTCCCCGCGGCGTCCACGGCCGCGGGAAAGTACGCCCGGTAGTTCAGCATCGGCGGCGGGCTGCTGTCCCACGCGTTCGTGCGGGGGTCGAAGGCCGTGACCGTGGGAACGTAGCTCTGCGTCGCGTCGAACCCGCCCAGCGCGTACACGCGGCCGTCCCCGCCCAAGACCGCGGACAGCGAGTAGCGCGCCCCCGGCAGCGGCGCCGGGAAGGTGCAGCTCCCGCCGAAGCAGCCGCTCCCGGGGTTGCAGGCGTTGCTGCAGCCCCCGCAGTTCGCGCTGTCGACGCAGGTGTCGATGTCGGCTCCGGCGCAGCTCTCCCGCCCGCTCGCGCAGCCGCAACCCGTGCCGCCGTCCGAGACGCAGCCGTCCTCGCAGCCCGCCGGCGTGCAGAACGACCCCGGGCCGCACGGCGTGCCGTCGGTCTCCGCCGACCACGCGGACGTGGAGTCGGCGGGCGCGCAGACCCGGCAGGGATCCACCGGGTCGATCGCGCCGGAGGCGAGCAGCTCGCCGGCGATGAGGCAACCGGGCTGGCAGGATCCCGCGGCGCAGAGCCCCCCGTCGCACGCGGTGCCGCTCGACACGGGCGTCCAGGCAGTCGCGGAGGCGCCCGGGTTGCAGGCGTCGCAGGGGTTCTGCGGATCGACCGCGCCCG
>DATJNL010000023.1:0-2774 GCA_035508175.1 Myxococcales bacterium | reverse complement strand
GATCCACATCGAGGAGTACGAGATCGACGCCCGCACCACCAAGCTCGGCGAGGAGGAGATCACCCGCGACATCCCCAACCGCTCGGAGGAGTCGCTGCGCAACCTCGACGACCGCGGCATCGTGCGCGTGGGCGCCGAGGTCGGCTCCGGCGACCTGCTCGTCGGCAAGGTCACGCCCAAGGGCGAGACCGAGCTGACCGCCGAGGAGAAGCTGATCCGCGCGATCTTCAAGGAGAAGGCGCGCGAGGTCCGCGACACCTCGCTGAAGGTCCCGCACGGCGAGGGCGGCGTGGTGATCGACGTGAAGACCTTCAGCCGCGACGCCGGCGACGACCTGCCGCCGGGGGTCAACGACCTCGTGCGCGTGTTCGTGGCCAAGAAGCGCAAGATCTCCGAGGGCGACAAGCTCGCCGGCCGCCACGGCAACAAGGGCGTGATCTCGAAGATCGTCGACCAGCAGGACATGCCGTTCCTCGAGGACGGCACGCCGGTGGACGTGATCCTCAACCCGCTCGGCGTGCCCTCGCGCATGAACGTGGGGCAGATCCTCGAGACCCACCTCGGCTGGGCCGCCGCGCAGGGCTGGTACGACGACGGCACCGACGCCTACAAGGAGGCCGACGCCGGCGCCGGCCCGCGCCGCGTGTACGTGTCCACGCCGGTGTTCGACGGCGCCACCGTGGCGGACGTCGACCACGCGCTGGTCAAGTGGCAGGACGCGCACACCGGGCGCATCCGCATGGACATCGACAAGTCGCGGCGGGTTGGCGAGCAGGCCTCCGGGAAGATGACCCTGTTCAACGGCCGCACCGGCGAGCCCTTCGAGGAGCAGGTGACGGTGGGCTATATGTACATCCTCAAGCTCCTGCACCTGGTCGACGACAAGATCCACGCGCGCTCCACCGGCCCCTACTCGCTCGTCACCCAGCAGCCGCTGGGCGGCAAGGCGCAGTTCGGCGGCCAGCGCTTCGGCGAGATGGAGGTGTGGGCGCTGGAGGCGTTCGGCGCCGCCTACACCCTGCAGGAGATGCTCACGATCAAGTCCGACGACACCGTCGGGCGCGTCAAGGCCTACGAGGCGATCGTCAAGGGCGAGAACATCGCCGAGCCCTCCATCCCCGAGTCCTTCAAGGTGCTGCTCAAGGAGATGCAGTCGCTGGCGCTCGACGTCAACGTGGTCTCCGAGGAAGGCCAGCGCACCGAGATGCGCGACGAGGACGACGACCTGCTGCGCGCGGCCGAGGAGCTCGGCATCGACCTCTCGGGCGTGCGCGCGCTCTCCGGCGACGGCGCCGAGGAGCAGCCGGAGGGCGAGCAGCAGGCCGCCGAGGCGACGGTCGGCGACGGCGGCGAGCAGGACGGCGCCGACGAGGAGGAGGAGGCGGTCGGCGTCGAGGAGTTGATCGACGTCGACGCCGGCGAGGACCTCGACCTCGAGGGGCTCGCCAGCGAGGAGCCGGTCGAGTAGCGAGCAGCGCCAACCAGCAGTTTCAGCTTTCACACCCACAGCCAGAAGGGCCCCCAGAGTGATCGACATCAACAACTTCGACGCCATCGAGATCAGCCTCGCCTCCTCCAAGCAGATTCGCAGCTGGAGCTCGGGCGAGGTGACCAAGCCCGAGACGATCAACTACCGCACGCTCAAGCCGGAGAAGGACGGACTCTTCTGCGAGCGGATCTTCGGTCCGACGAAGGACTGGGAGTGCTACTGCGGCAAGTACAAGCGCGTCCGCTACAAGGGCATCGTCTGCGAGCGCTGCGGCGTCGAGGTGACGCGCTCGAAGGTCCGGCGTGAGCGCATGGGCCACGTCGACCTGGCCGCGCCCGTCAGCCACATCTGGTTCTTCAAGGGCGTGCCCAGCCGCATCGGCTACCTGCTGGACATGGCGCCCAAGGAACTGGAGAAGGTCCTGTACTTCGCCGCCTCGATCGTCACGTGGGTGGACGACGAGGCGCGCGCCAAGGACCTCGACTCGCTGGAGAAGGAGGTGGGCAAGGTGCTCGACGGCTACGCCGCCGAGCGCGAGGAGCGCGTGCTGGAACTGCGCGAGTCGCTGGCGCGCCGCGAGAAGTACCTGCAGAACGGCAAGCAGACCGGCTTCAACGACGAAGACCACCTGTGGGCGGACTCGCTCGACATCAACCTCGCGAAGATCTCCGACGAGGAGCGCGAGAAGCACCTCAAGGAGCTCGCCAAGGCCTTCGAGGCTGACATCGCCGACACCGAGGCCTACATCGAGGACGCCGCCGAGCGCATGCGCCAGGTGTGGGAGCTGTTCAAGACGATGGAGCCCAAGCAGATCGAGCACGACGAGACCACCTTCCGCGAGCTCAAGGAGCGCTTCGGCTCGCCCTACGGCTTCGGCGAGTACTTCCGCGGCGGCATGGGCGCCGAGGCGATCCGCGACCTGCTCCAGCAGGTCGACCTCGAGGCCGAAAGGATCGAGCTCGAGGACCAGGTCAAGACCGGCAAAGGCCAGAAGCAGGCGCGCGCGGTCAAGCGCCTGAAGGTCGTCTCCGCCTTCATCCAGTCCGGCAACAAGCCGGAGATGATGGTGCTCGACGCGATCCCCGTGATCCCGCCGGAGCTGCGCCCGATGGTGCAGCTCGACGGCGGGCGCTTCGCCACCTCAGACCTCAACGACCTCTACCGCCGCGTCATCAACCGCAACAACCGCCTCAAGCGGCTGCTCGACCTCGGCGCGCCGGAGATCATCGTCAACAACGAGAAGCGCATGCTGCAGGAGGCCGTCGACGCGCTGTTCGACAACGGC
>DATJNL010000022.1:0-5829 GCA_035508175.1 Myxococcales bacterium | reverse complement strand
ACTGGCTCGAGAGGTAGAAGATCACGGCTGCATAGACGGCGAGCGCGAGCCAGCCGAGCCGTGCCCCCTTCGATCCGGCCGTGGTCAAGCGACGATCGGCAGAAGACCCGGGCGCGGCGCCCGCGGAGCCGGAGGCATGTCGAGGAGCCCGACGACGCGGCCGCCGAGGGAGGCCACCGTCGCCTCCTGGACCTCCACCCGGGCGATCGCCCCGATGGGCGCGTTCCCGTCGAGGTTCACCATGCGGTTCTCGGGCGTGTGGCCGCACAGCCGGCTCGGGTCGGAGCGCGACGGCCCCTCCACGAGGACTTCCACTTCGGTGCCCACGGCTCGCCGCATGACGCCCAGGGTGATCGTCCGCTGCAGCTTCTGCAGCCGCTCGAGGCGTTCGATCCGGATGGGTTGAGGCACCTCCCCCCACTCGGCCTCGCGCAGGCGCGCCGCGGTGTGCGGTCGGGAGGAATAGGCGAACGAGAAGAGGTTGTCGTAGCGCACGCGCTCGACGAGCGCGAGGGTCGCCTCGAAGTCCGCCTCCGTCTCGCCCGGAAAGCCGACGATGACGTCCGAGGTGAGCGCCACCCCCGGCGCGGCCGCGCGCAGCGCCGCGATCTTCGCCTCGTAGGCCGCGACCGTGTAATCGCGGCGCATGCGCGCGAGGACCTCGTCCGAGCCCGACTGGACCGGCAGGTGCAGGTGGGGACAGAGCGCCGGGAGCTCGGCGTAGCAGCGCACGAGGCCCTCGCCGAAGTCGTGCGGGTGGCTCGTGGTGAAGCGGAGCCGGCGCAGCCCCGGGACATCGGCCACCCGCCTCAGCAGCGCGGGGAAATCGCAGCCGCCGGAGAACGAGTTGACGTTCTGGCCGATGAGCGTGACCTCGCGCACGCCCACCTCCACGAGGTCCGCCACCTCGCGCACCACCTCGGCGTACGGGCGGCTCAGCTCGCGGCCGCGCGTGTGCGGCACCACGCAGAAGCTGCAGACGTTGTCGCAGCCCTTCATGGCGGTGACGAAGGCGGTGACGCGGCCGCGCGAGGCCTCGGGATCCGCGCGCGGGAAGACGTACCGCTCCGAATCCATCCAGTCCGTGGCGAGCTGCCGCTTCGCACCGCCGGCCGCCGCGCGCGCGAGCTCCGGCAACGCGGCCAGGTTGTCGGGGCCGAGGACGAAGTCCACGTACGGCGCCCGGCGCACGAGCTTCTCCTTCTCCTGCTGCGCCACGCAGCCGGCGACGCCCAGGAGCGCGCCCCTCGCCTCCTTCGCGGCCCGGTACCGGCCGAGGGCGGAATACAGCTTCTGCTCCGCCTTCTCGCGTATCGCGCAGGTGTTGAGCAGGATGAGGTCCGCGCTCTCGGCGGACGCCGCGGGGCTCCAGCCGTCGCGGGCGAGCGACTCCAGCATGCGCTGGCTGTCGCTCTCGTTCATCTGGCAACCGAAGGTGTGGATGAAGACGGTGCGCATGGCGATGGAGGGCCGTCTCTACCACGGCGGGCGCGCGGGTGCGAAGGCCGCTCAGGCGGGGACGATCTCCTCGGCGAGCCGCGCCAGGTCCGCCAGGGAGTTCACGATCGCCACCTGGCTGCAGTGGCGCACGTAGCGGTGCATCTCGCTGTCGCCGAGCCCCCAGGACGAGCGCGGCTCGGGCGAGATCCAGACCAGGCGCCGCGCCTTGCGGCGGATGTCCTCGAGGGCCCACTCGTTGGGCGCGTTGTAGTTGTTGCGGCCGTCGCCGATGACGAGCACCGTGGTGCGGCGGGTGACCACCCCCAGGTGCTCGCGCGCGAAGAGCGCGAGGGCGCGGCCGTAGTTCGAGTTGGCGTACAGGCTCACCACCTTGCCCGCGAGCGCGAGATCGATGGCGCGGCGCGCGTCGACGCCGCGCAACGCTCCGGTCAGCTCGCCGATGTCGCTCACGAAGGCGAAGCTGCGCACGCGAGTGAAGAGCGACTGCAGCGTGTACATGAAGAGCAGCATCAGCCGGCTCGCGTTGCGCACCGAGTCCGACACGTCGCAGAGCACCACCACGTCCGGCCGCTGGGGCCGCTTCCCGCGGAACGCGAGCCGGAAGGGCGTTCCGCCCGCGCCGAGGTTCCGGCGCAGGGTGCGGCGCACGTGCAGCGTTCCCCGCCGCCTGGCCTTCTGGCGCCGCATCAGCCGCGCCTTGAGCCGCTCGGCGAGCTTGCGCACGGCCGCCTCCATGTCCTCGATCTCGCGCTGCGTGAGCGCGCTGAAGGGCTTCTCCTCCAGGGTCGACCGGCGGTTGCCGAGCCGCGCCGCCGCCTCGCGTTCCACGATGCGGTGCACGGCGCTCTCGACGCCGCGGAGCGTCTCGGCGAGGCGCTTGCCGATGAGCTCGATGGCGGCGGGATCGAGGCCCCGGGCGCGCAGCGCCGCCTCGAGCTCCGCCAGCTCGCCCGACAGCGAGCCCACGCCCGCGGCGCCGCCGACCCGCCGCGCGAAGAAGCCCTGCTGCAGCGGGTTGCTGAGCTGCGACAGGTTCACCTGCAGCGCCGCGCCTCGCAGCAGCCGCGCGATCTCGGCCGTGTCGCCCGAGAGGGTGGCGCGCGCGAGGGGCGACAGCGGGCGGTTCGACAGCTCCCAGGCCAGCATCTCGAGCGCGTCGGGCTCCAGGAGCCCCTCCTCGGTGAGCCGCTGCAGCAACCCCTTCTCGAGGTCGGCCAGCAGGGTCGCCGCCCCGCCGAAGTACAGATCGAACAGGCGCCGGAAGGTCCCGGTGTCGCGCTCCCGCTTGACGAGGGCGCTCTCGAGGGCGGCGCGCGCGGTGCCCCGATCGTCGAGGCCCACCAGCGTCAGCGCGCGGGCGCCGTCGGCCAGCTCGGCGGCGGAGACGCGCAGGCCGCCCTGCCGCAGGAGCGCCGCGAACTCGACGAGCGCCGCGTCCATCTACGCGCGCTCCAGCGTGACGACCGCCTCGAGGTGATAGGTCTGCGCGAACAGGTCGAGCGCCAGCGCCTGCGTCGCCCGGAAACCGAGCGCGCGCAGCGTCCCGACGTCCCTCGCGAGCGTCGCCGGGTCGCAGGACACGTAGACGATCCGGTGGGCACCGAGCGGGGCGAGCAGCGCCATCTCGTCCTTGGCGCCCGCCCTGGGGGGGTCGAGGAGCGCCGCGTCGAAGGGGGCCCGGGAGCGGCCGAGATCGCGGAGCGCCGCGGCCGCCGCCGCTTCGACGAAGGTGACGCGCGCGGCGAGATCGGACGGCAGGGCGCGCCGGGCCAGCGCCAGCGCGGCCGCCTCGGCCTCGACCGCCACGACCTGCGCTCCCGCGCGGGCCAGCGCGAAGGTGAAGTTGCCCGATCCACAGTGCAGCTCGAGGACTCGCTCGCCGTCCCGCAGGGCCAGCGCATCGAGCACCGCGCCCCGCAGCAAGGCGTTGCCCTCGCGGCTGGCCTGGGCGAAGACGTGGGGCCCGAGGAGCTGCTCGCCGTCCTGAAGGAGCGGTTCGCCGAGCGTCGCGGTCCGCGACCCCTGGGTCACGACGACGCCGGCGAGCGCGGGGAGCGCGGCGAGGAGCGCGGCGGCGCGCCGGCAGGCGGCGTCGAAGGAGGCGCCCGAATCGAGCTGGAGCTCGGCGGCGCCCTTCCCGGCCGTGGCCACGAGCTCCACGTGCCCGAGGCCGAGGCACGGCTCCGCGGCAAGCGCTCCCGAGAGGTCCAGCGCGAGCGCCTCCAGGTCGGGCTCGAGCAGGGCGCAACTCCCGACGGGGACGATTCGCCGGCTGCCGCGCGCGGCGAAGCCCAGCCGGCCGTCGGCCGCCACGGCGAAGCGGGCGCGCCGGCGGTAGCGCCACGCGGGGCCGCCCCGGGCGCGGACCGGCGGCAGCTCGCCGCGCGGGATCTTGCCGATGCGGACGAGGGCGTCCTCGAGCGCTCGGCGCTTGGCCTCGAGCTGCGCCTCCGGGGTCACGTGCTGCCACTGGCAGCCGCCGCAGTCGCCGTAGTGGGGACAGCGGGGCTCCACCCGCGCGGCGCCGGCCTCGAGCACCGAGAGCAGGCGGGCCCGCTCCGGCCGCGTCCTGGCGCGCGTCAGCTCCACCTCCAGCCGATCGCCGGGCGCAGCCCCGTCGACGAAGACCGCGCGTCCCTCGCGGCGGCCCACGCCGGCGCCGCCGTAGGCCAGCGACTCGATCTGCAGCTGGAAGGACACGACGGCCTGCCTCAGGCTTCCGGCAAGGCCTCGCGCAGCTTCTCGACGAAATCGGCGATCTTCGTCTTCTGATCCTCGCCGATGTCGACGAACTCGATGCCCATCCCCGGCACGAGGTTGCTCTCGTTGTCGAACTCGTTCACCCAGGAGACCTTGCCCGTGAGGTCGTAGGGGAAGGCCGCGTTCGGCAGCGAGATGATCAACCGCACCTGGGATCCCACCGGCAGCGGCGTGCGCGTGTTCACGAACAGCCCGCCCTTGGAGATGTTCACGGCCCAGTCGGTCATGAACCCATCCATGGTGCGATACGCCACCAGGATCTCGTGGTGGAGGCGATTCGCCTTGCGGGGCGGGTGCGGCGCCTTGCTGTCGGCCATGTCGGCCAGGAACTATAGCACCCCCGCCGGACCCGGCAAGCAAACGGCCCCAGCGCAAGCCTTCGAGAGGGTGCCCCGCCTACGCCGCGATCTCGGCGACCTTTCCCTTCACGATCAGCCTGGGCTCCGTCACCTTCTGCAGCGCCTCCACCGTCATCCCCGGCGCGATCTCCCGCAGCAGCAGCCCCTCGGCCGTCACGTCCATCAGCGCGTGATCGCTCAGGATCGTGTGCACGCAGCGCTTCCCCGTGAGCGGCAGCGAGCACTGCTTCAGGATCTTGGGCTTCCCGTCCTTGCTCACGTGCTCCATCGTCACGAGCACCCGCTTGGCGCCCGTGACCAGGTCCATCGCGCCGCCCATCCCCTTCACCATCTTGCCGGGGATCATCCAGTTGGCGAGGTCGCCCCGCTCGCTGACCTCCATGGCGCCCAGGATCGCGAGGTCGATGTGCCCCCCGCGGATCATCGCGAACGAATCGGCCGACGAGAAGAACGCCGTGCCGGGGATCTCCGTGACCGTCTCCTTGCCCGCGTTGATCAGGTCGGGATCCTCCGTGCCCGCGATCGGGTACGGCCCGATGCCGAGCATGCCGTTCTCGCTCTGGAAGACGACGTCGATCCCCTGGGGGATGTAGTTCGCCACCAGCGTCGGGATGCCGATGCCCAGGTTCACGTAGTACCCGTCGCGCAGCTCCTGCGCGGCGCGCTTGGCGATCTGCTCGCGAGTCAGTGCCATCGCAGCTCCTCAGGCCCTCGGCCTCACGGTGCGCTTCTCGATCCACTTCTGGTAGCCGCTCCCCTGGAAGATCCGGTGCACGAACACCGAGGGCACGTGGATCTGGTCCGGCTCGAGCTGGCCCACTTCCACGAGCTGCTCGCACTCCACGATGGTCACCCTGGCGGCGGTGCACATCATGGGCGAGAAGTTGCGCGCGGTCTTGCGGAAGACGAGGTTGCCCCAGCGATCGGCCTTCCAGGCGCGCACCAGTGCGAAGTCGCCCTTGATCGGCTTCTCGAGCACGTACTCGCGGCCGTCGAACGTGCGGGTCTCCTTGCCCTCGGCGATCTTCGTGCCCACGCCGGTGGGCGTGTAGAAGCCGCCGATGCCGGCCCCGCCGGCGCGGATGCGCTCGGCCAGCGTCCCTTGCGGGTTGAGCTCCACCTCCAGCTCGCCCGCGAGGTACTGCCGCTCGAACTCCTTGTTCTCCCCGACGTACGAACCGGTCGTGCGGCGGATGCGCTTGTGGTCGAGCAGCACGCCGAGGCCCCAGCCGTCGACGCCGCAGTTGTT
>DATJNL010000021.1:0-57459 GCA_035508175.1 Myxococcales bacterium | reverse complement strand
GCTCGTCCTGCAGCGGCGCGAGAAGGAGCAGCTCGAGCACAAGGGCCCCATGGCGCAGTTCATGGGGAACCTGACCGACATGGGGCTCGTGGATCTCACACAGACCCTCGACGCCGGCCGCAAGAGCGGCACCCTGCGCATCCGCCTCCCTGGACGCGAGGTGGAGGCGTCCGTCTGGTTTCGCGAGGGCAAGGTCATCGACGCGGAGCTCGGCCGCTGGAGCGGCGAAGCGGCCTTCTACCGCATGCTCGCGCTGAACGAGGGCCCCTTCACCATCGACTTCGGCCAGGTGGACCGCAAGGATCGCATCGCGCTCTCGTCGCAGGGGCTCCTGCTCGAGGGAATGCGGCGCGTCGACGAGCGCGGCCGGCTGCTGGAGCAGATCCCGCCGCTCGCGGCCGTCTACGAGCTCGATTATGCCGCGCTGGTGCACAAGCTCCCCAAGATCCCGGACCAGGTCGACGGCTTGCTCAAGCTCTTCGACGGCAAACGCAGCCTCGGCGAGGTCGTGGACGATGCGCCTTTCGACGAGCTGGCCTCGCTGAACCTCGTCGCCAAGCTCTACTTCGAGGGGCTGCTGCGCGAAGCGGGCAGCGGGCAGGAGGCCGTGGTGCCGCCCGGCAACGAGGTCGAGCGCTGGGCCGCCGATCGCAGCGCCGCCGAGGCGGCGGTCGCGCCCTCGCCCGTCCTGGCGCGGGGCAACGCTGATCTCCCCGAGCACGCCGCCTGGTTCGCCGCGCCCGAGGAGAGCGCCGTCACGGTACAGCTCGCGGCGCCCATCGAGGCTCCGGCCCTCGATCCGTCCGCGCCGGCGGCGGCGGTGGAACCCGCGGTGCCACCCCCGCTCGCCCTCGCGCCAGTGTCCGAGCCGCCCCCCATGGTGGAGACCGCCCCTGCCGCGATCGCCGCGCCCCCTCCCGCCCTCTCGCTGCAGAGCGCCTCGGAGCAGCCGTTCCCCCTCGAGGTCCGCGACCGTGACGCGGCCTCCCCGGGCGCATCGCGCCCCGTCACGATCGTCCATTTCCCCTCCGAGCGGCGCAGCGCCCGCGGCTCGCACAATGGCGTGCCGGCGGCCGAGCTCTCGTACTTCGACCAGCCGCAAGAGGAAGAGCCGACGCCCACCGAGGCGCTCGACGAGCCCCTGCGGCGGCGCTCGCGCTTCGGGACGGCTGCGCTCGCGCTCGGCGTCATCCTCGTCGTGGCCGGAGGCGCCTACTTCGCCCTGTCACCGCCCGCGGCGCCGCTGGCCCACACCCCAGCGCCGAAGCCGCCCGTGGCCACGATCCCCGTCGAGCCTGCGCCGTCGCCCGCGACGCCGCCTGCTCCACCGAAGCCGGCACCCACCCTCCCGCCGACGGCGGTGGCCGCGCGCACTGCGGTTCCTCCCGTGGCGGCGCCCCCGAAGCCCGTGGAGCCGCCCCCAAACCCCCACCCGCCGGCCCCGGCCGCGACGCCCGTGCCATCGCCGGAGGAGATCTACCGGACGGCGTTCGCGGCGGGCGAAGCGCACTACCGCCGCGGGGCCATCCGCAGCGCCATCGTGGAGTACCGCAAGGCCGTCGCCGCGCGCCCGGACAGCGACGTGGCCCTGGCCGCGCTCGGCAACGCTCTCTACGAGTCCGGCCAGACCGCCGCCGCGGAGCGGCCGCTCAAGCGCGCGCTCGAGCTCAACCCCTCGAACACGCGCGCCTGCCTCACGCTCGGAACGCTGTACCAGACGGCCGGCGACCGGGGGCAGGCGGCGACGATGTACCGCAAGTACCTGGAGATCGACCCACGCGGGGAGTTCGCGCGCGACGTGCGGACCATCCTGAAGACGTTGCACTGAGCAGCTGGCGCGCCCCACGGTCCCCCCGCCCTGGCTTGACGTTTGCGCACTTCGCAGGCACACCTCCGGCCGATGCGTGTGCTCGGCCTCGAAACCTCCTGCGACGAGACTGCCGCCGCCGTCGTCGAGAACGGCCGGCGGCAGCTCTCGAGCGTCATCGCCTCGCAGATCGACGTCCACCGCCGCTGGGGCGGTGTCGTGCCGGAGCTCGCCTCGCGCAACCACCTGGTCCAGGTTCTCCCGGTGATCGACGAAGCGCTCCACCGGGCAGGCCTGGGGCTCGCAGACCTCGACGGCCTCGCGGTGACGAGCGGCCCGGGGCTCGCCGGCGCCTTGCTCGTGGGCGTGCAGACCGCCAAGGGGCTCGCTTTCGCCACCGGCCTTCCCTTCGTGGGCGTTCACCACCTGGCCGGCCACCTCCACGCCATCCGGCTCACCGAGCGCGAGCCTGCCTTCCCCTTCATCGGCCTCGTGGTCTCGGGCGGCCACACGAGCCTGTACCTGGTGCTGGCAGGCCCGCGCTACCAGCTCCTTGGCGCCACGCTCGATGACGCCGCCGGCGAGGCATTCGACAAGGTGGCCAAGCTCCTGGGCCTGCCGTACCCCGGCGGCGTGCAGATCGACCGACTCGCGAAGACGGGCAATGCGGCTGCACACCATTTCCCGCGAGCGCTCGAGGGGCGCGGGCTCGACTTCAGCTTCTCGGGGCTGAAGACGGCGGTGCTGCTGCACGTGCAGCGGCACGGCGTGCCCGAGGGCCAGGCGCTCGCCGACCTGTGCGCGTCGTTCCAAGAGGCCGTGGCCGACGTCCTGGCGCAGAAAGCGCTCGCCGCCTGCGCCCGCGAACGCGTGGGCCGGCTCGTGCTCTGCGGCGGGGTGGCCGCCAACAGCCGGCTGCGCGCGCTCGTGGCGGAACGGGCGGGTCGCGCCGGCGTCGAAAGCTTCTTGCCGCCTCCCGTCCTGTGCACCGACAACGCCGCGATGATCGCGGTGGCCGGCACCTACCTCCTCGAGCACGGCGAGCGTGCCGGTCTCGGGCTCGACAGCGACCCGGCGGCGCGCCTGTAGATGGACGCGCCCTCGGTCCTACTAAAGCGGGCGGGCCTCTCGCCCAAGAAGTCCTGGGGGCAGAACTTCCTGGCCGACGCAGGCACGCTCGATCGCATCGCCGCGGCGGCGCTGCTGGGCGAAGGCGACGTGGCCGTCGAGCTGGGGGCGGGGCTCGGCCACCTGACCGAGCGGCTGCTCGCGACGGGTGCGCGTGTCGTAGCCGTCGAGCGCGACCGCGACCTGGCGGTCTTGCTGCGGCGGACGCTGCCCGGCGTCACGGTCGTCGAGGCGAATGCGGCAACGGTCTCGCTGCGCGAGGTGGCGGGCGGCCGCGCCACCGTGGTCGGCAACCTGCCCTACCACCTGTCGAGCCGCATCCTGTTCCACTGCCTCGCGCAGCTCTCGGACGTCGTGCGACTCGTGTTCACGCTGCAGGCGGAGTTTGCCGACCGCCTGGCCGCGGGTCCGGGCTCGCGTACCTACGGCGCGCTGTCGGTGCAGGCCCAGGCGCGCTGCCGGGTGGAGCGGCTGTTCACTATCCCGGCCAGCGCATTCCATCCGCGCCCCGCGGTCGATTCGGCGGTGGTCCGGCTCGAGCCCCTCGCGGCTCCGCGCGCCCACCTCGCCGGTACCGAGGCATTCCAGCGCACCGTCCGCGCCGCGTTCGGCCAGCGCCGCAAGACGCTCCAGAACGCCCTCGCGAACGCAGGGCTCCCCGAGGTGCCGCACGCGCTGGCGGCCGCTTCGATCGACGGCTCCCGCCGTGCCGAGACCCTCAGCGTCGAGGAGTTCGACCAGCTCGCGGAGGCCTTCGCTAGTAGGCCCGGCTTCGCGCCGTCGCCCTGAGCAGCGAGAAGTTGCGCGAGAGATAGGCCTTGAACTCGTCGCGGTCGACGCGCAGCCCCTCGAGCACGTGGGCGAGGAGCTCATCGAGCCCGCGCGCGTCCGGGCGCTTCAGCTCCATCGCCACCTTGAGGAGCGCCGCCGCGTAGAGCGGCGTCATGTGCTCCGCCTCTCCCTCGGGTTCTGCTTCGACGACCGCCGCCCTGCTCCGACGCAATGCCGCTCTCGCCATGGAGACCTCCCGTGAACCGAACGGCACTGTAGCGAGCCCCTCTGACGGCTGCGTCCCCGGCCCGCCCCGGAGGCGCGGCAGCGCTGCTCCAGTGGTGCGCGAGGTGGGAGGAAGTAAAGCTTCACTACACCCCTATCCATGCAGGATCGCTCGTGGGTGCTCGTGGCGTGCGACTTGCTGAGAGACCTCCTGGAGAACGGAGGCCGCCGATGACCGCGAACGCCCGCCATGTCGCTGCGACCCTTCTCGCGCTCGGGTTGTTCGTGGCCTGCGGGCAGGGAGTCGAAGGCGCAGGAGTGCCGCCGTTCCTCACCGCGGACGAGCTCCAGGTCGGTCCAGCCGCCGCCGGCCTCGATCGCGCCAGCGTGCTCAGCGTCGCCGAGGCGAAGGCCTACAAGAGCGAGGACGGCATCCAGTGGTCGGGCGCGTACATCGGCGGAGCGTGCAATGCCGGGTCCGGCTGGGACGAGAGCGCGCTCATCGCGCTCAGCCAGGCCACCGGCTGGCAGTTCATGCCCATCTACGTGGGCCAGAACGGTCCGGGACTCGGCTGCCCGTGCAATCTCACTTCCGGACAGGGCACCGCCGACGGCGCGGACGCGGTCTCGATCATGAAGAGCTACCACTGGGCGCCAAACGCGAAGATCCCGGTGGTCCTCGACGTCGAGGCCGAGACCTACGGCAACGACCCGAGCGGCGCGTCCGCCTACGTCCGCGCCTGGCTCGACGCGGTCCACGCCGGCGGCTACCTGGGCTACGTCTACTCCAACCCCGACGGCCTGGACGCCTTCAAGAGCGAGGGGTTGCCGGTCGACGGCGCCTGGGTCGCGAATTACCCGGATCCGAGCCGTTGCTTCGAGGCAGGGCTGTCGCCGTTCTCCGACCCCGACTACTCCGGCTACCGCGACCTCGCCTGGCAATACACCGACTGCAGCGGCAGCATGGATTACGACACGGCCGACCTCCTGCTGGCGCCCGCGCCGGGGAAGACCAACCTCGCGCCGGAGACGTACCCGACGGGCGTGGACCAGGTCGAGAACAACGGTGGCATGTCGGCGGTCACCTGGGCCGATGGGCACGTCGAGGTCTTCGTGCGCGAGAGCTCCGGCAAGGTGCTCCACGCGTGGACGGACGGGACGTCGGACCAGTGGCACGCGCCCGCGGACCTCGACGGAATGGCGCACTGCGGCGTTGCCGCCGTCGACAGCTACGCGGGCGGCGAGCACGCCGAGGTCTTCGATTCGAGCGGCGCCGCGGGCGATACGCGCGCGAGCGACTACGATCGCGGCTGGACGCCGCTCGCCGACTTCGGAGGCAAGGATCTCGTGCAGCCCGCGACGCTGCGCTGGTCGGACACGGCGGCTGGCGGCTGGAAGGACGGCCGCACCGAGGTCTTCGCGTTGAGTCAGGGCGAGGGGCGCCTCTACCACCGCTACTATGACCCGTTCGACAAGCGCTGGAGCACCTGGGAGAGCCTCGGTGGCAGCTTCGCCACGGGGGCAAGCGCGATCCTGGCGCAGGACGGCGACGGCGTGCTCTTCGCCACCGATGCGGCCGGGCAGGCGTCGTACGACGAGAGCCACGACGCGGATGGCTCGGGCTGGCTGGGCTGGAAGGCCATCGCGGGCGGGCCGCTCTCGTCGCGCCCCGTGGCGGTGCGCGACGCGGACGGTGTGCTGCGGCTCTTCGCGCGCGGGCAGGACGGCAGGCTCTATGGCGCGCACTCGACGGCGCAGGGCTTCTCGCAGTTCGAGGCGATGGACACCACCTTCGCCCTCGCCGGCGAGCCCGCGGCCGCCCTCGACGACGGCGTGGTGACGGTGTTCGTGCGCGGCGTCTCCGGCCGGGTGAGCCGCGCGACGCTGGATGCGAAGACCCACGTGCTCGGGAAGTTCGCGTCCCTTTCCACGGATCAGTTCGCCTCGGACCCGTTCGCCTGGCAAGGTGCGGACGGCCGAGACTGGGTCTTCGCGGTGACCGCGAACGGCCACCTGGACGCGGCCCACCACACGGTGAACGGCTGGAAGGCCTTCGTGCGGCTCGCGACCGGCGTCGACTCCTGCGTAGCGGCTCAGATCGAGCCGCAGTGCCCGGCCGGCGACGGCCTTTACTGTGGTGGCCACGGCGTGAAGGGCAACGACGGAACGTTGTATGCGTGCAAGCAGGGCAAGCTCACCACCGTCCAGAGCTGCGCGGCGGGCTGCGAGGACGAGGGCAAAGGGGGCGAGGACCAGTGCAAGGCGTCCGGTGGCACACCCGACGGCGGCCCGGGCGGCGGCGGCCAGCCCGATGCCGGCACGAACAGCTGCGCGAGCAACGCCGACTGCCCGAGCGACGAGGTCTGCGAGCAGCCGGCGATCATCTGCGGCGGCGAGACCGGTGTGAACCAGTGCACCGCCGACGTGATGACGCTGCAAGGCCAGGCGTGCAGCAACGACGCCGAGTGCAACGTCGTCGGCGGCACCACGCTCGTCTGCGCGGCTTGCCCCGCCGGCTGCGGCGGCAACTGCTGCCAGATCCCCTGAGGCGGCAGGCCCCCCGGGACTGCGCGCGAGGCCGCGATGGACCTCGCGGCGTCCCTGTGGTTTGATCGCGGACCCTTGAACCGGAACCGCTACATCGTCGTCGAGGGGCCCATCGGCGTGGGCAAGACCACGCTGGTCCACGCGCTCGCGAAGCGGCTCGCGGCGCGCACCGTCCTCGAAATCGTCGAGGAGAATCCCTTCCTTGCGAGCTTCTACACCGACCGCGGCAAGTATGCGTTCCAGACGCAACTCTTCTTCCTGCTCTCGCGCTTCAAGCAGCAGCAGGAGCTCGGCCAGATGGACCTGTTCTCGGGTTCGACCATCAGCGACTACCTGTTCGCGAAGGACCGACTGTTCGCGCAGGTGACGCTCGACCCCCAGGAGATCATGCTCTACCAGAAGGTCTATGAGCTGATGGGGCCGCGCGTCCTGAAGCCCGACCTCGTGATCTACCTGCAAGCCAGGCTCGACGTGCTGCTCGCGCGCATCAAGAAGCGCGGACGCGAGTTCGAGCGCCGCTTCGACGCGGGCTACCTCGCGGGGCTCTGCGAGGCTTACAATGAGTTCTTCTTCCATTATGACGAAACGCCGCTCCTGGTCGTGAACACGTCGGACATCGATTTCGTGGAGGACGAGCAGGATCTGGAAGGGCTCTTGACCGCCATCGGGCGCATGCAGAAAGGGACGCAGCACTACCACCCCGTCGGCTCGGCCGCGCGCTGACGGGAGCAATGGCTCCCCTGGGAGCGCAGCCCTCGCGGGCGCGCTACCCGAGGTGGGGAGCGACACAGAGCGGCCAGAAAGCAGGAGGTAAACCGTGAAGAAGGTTACCATCCATACGCTGCAGAAGATGAAGGACGCGGGCGAGCGCGTCTCCATGCTCACCTGCTACGACGCAACGTTCGCCCGGTTGTTCGACGCCGCGGGTCTGGACGTGCTCCTCGTCGGCGACTCCCTGGGCATGGTCGTCCAGGGCCACCCCCACACCCTGCCGGTCACGGTCGACGACGTCGTCTACCACTGCCGTGCGGTGGCGCGGGCGACGAAGCGCGCGCACCTGGTGGCGGACATGCCGTTCGGGAGCTACCAGGTGTCCGGGGAAGAGGCCGTGCGCCACGCGATCCGGCTCGTGGCCGAGGGCGGGGCCGAGAGCGTGAAGCTCGAGGGCGGCGCGGACTTCGTGCCGGTGGTCGAGGCCATCGTGCGCGCCAGCGTGCCGGTGATGGGCCACCTGGGGCTCACGCCGCAGTCGTTCCACAAGCTCGGCGGCTACGTGGTGCAGGGGCGCGGCGAGAACAAGGCGCGCCGCCTGGTCGAAGACGCGATCGCTCTCGAGAAGGCCGGCTGCTACGCGATCGTCCTAGAGGCCATCCCGGCCGAGCTGGCCGCCGAGGTGACCGCGAAGCTCTCGATCCCCACGATCGGCATCGGCGCCGGTGCAGCGTGCTCCGGACAGGTGCTCGTGTGCTACGACATGCTCGGCCTCGATCCCGATTTCAAGCCTCGCTTCGTGAAGCGCTTCGCCGAACTCGGGACGGAGGCGAAGCAGGCCGCCGAGCGCTACGTCTCGGAGGTGCGGGGCGGTGCGTTTCCCGCCGCGGCACACGCCTTTCCCGCGGAGGAGATCCGGCTCGTGAAGGGCCACGGCGGCACGGGAGGCGACTGAGGAGCCGTGGCGGAGCCACAGGTCGTCGAAAAGGCCACCGAGGCGCGGGAGCTCGCGGCGTCGTGGCGGCGGGCCGGCTTGCGCGTGGCCCTCGTCCCCACCATGGGGTACCTGCACGAGGGCCATCTGTCGCTTATGCGCGAGGCGCTGCGCCAGGCCGACCGGCTCGCGGTCTCGATCTTCGTGAACCCGCTGCAGTTCGGACCCGCGGAAGACCTGGCGCGCTACCCGCGCGACCTGCCGGGCGACCTCGCGAAGTGCGGCGCGGCCGGCGCGCACGCGGTCTTCCACCCGCCGCCGGAGGACGTCTACCCCCCCGGTTTCCAGACCGCGGTGGACGTCGGGGAGCTCTCACAGGGCCTCTGCGGCGCGAGCCGCCCCGGGCACTTCCGCGGCGTCGCGACCGTGGTCGCCAAGCTCCTCTGCCTCTTCCTGCCGGACGTCGCGGTCTTCGGCCGCAAGGACTACCAGCAGCTCAAGATCATCGAGCGGCTCACGCTCGATCTGGGCCTCCCGACGGGCATCGTGGGTGCGCCGATCGTGCGAGAGCCGGATGGCCTGGCGCTCAGCAGCCGAAACGCCTACCTGTCGGCCGATGAGCGCCGGCGCGCCCTGTGCCTCTCACAGGGCCTGGCAGCGGCGCGGGCCCTCTTTGCCTCGGGGGTGCGCGAACCGGCGCCCCTGTCGCAGGTGATCCTCGACCGGCTCGCCGAAGCCGGCGCCCGGGCCGACTACGCGGAGATCCGTGACGGCGAGAGTCTGCGCGCCGTCACCCGGGCCGACGCGCGCTCGATGGCGTTCGTCGCAGCGTTCGTCGGCAAGACGCGCCTCATCGACAACACGGCCCTGGCCTGACCGATGAGCGCGAAGCTGAAATCGCCGGATCGCAAGGTCATCGCGAGCAACAAGAAGGCGCGCTTCAACTACGCCGTCGAGGAGACGCTCGAGGCCGGGCTGCAGCTGCAGGGCAGCGAGGTCAAGAGCCTGCGCGCCGGGAACGCCAACCTCGCCGACGCCTACGCGATTCCCAAGCGCGAGGAGCTGTTCCTGGTGAACTGCCGCATCGGACCCTACGAGGCGGCGGCGCAGCTCGGTCACGAGCCGACGCGCGCGCGCAAGCTGTTGTTGCACAAGAAGGAGATCGAGCGGCTGGTCGGCAAGGTGTCCGAGCGCGGCTACTCGCTCGTGCCCCTCTCTCTCTACTTCAAGAATGGCTTCGCGAAGGTGGAGCTCGGTCTCTGCCGCGGGAAGACGCACGAAGATCGGCGCGAGGACATCAAGGAGCGCGAGACGCGCCGCGAAATCGATCGCGCCGTCAAGGGGTCACGTCGCGGGAGGTGAAGGCGCTTCCCGGCCGGGCCTTGCGGTGTCGCCCTGCTCGGGTAGACTCGTCACGTGCCCGCTCGCCTGCCGCCGAAGCGCGCGATCCTGATGAGGCTGCTCTCCGAGGGGATGGTCTTGGTCCACCTCGACGCGCGGCGCGACGGGGTGCGCGTGCCGGCCAAGCACGCGGCCGACCCGCAGCTCCGCCTGAACCTGTCGCACCGGTTCGCCAGCCGTGACCTGTCACTCGAGGGTGACGGGGTGAGCTGCACGCTGAGCTTCGGCGGCAGCCCCTTCCTCTGCAAGCTGCCCTACCAGGCCATCTACGCGGCGACCAGCCACGTCACCGGTGAATCGGTCGTCTGGCGCGAGGACATGCCCGAAGGGCTGCCGGGGCCGTTTGCCGAGCCGACGCCTCTTCCACGCGTGGCCAGCTCGAAGGGGGCCGCCGCCGCGCTGGGCACGTCGCGGCCCGATGACGAGAAGACGCCCACACCGACGTCGGCACGGGCGCGCAGCCACCTCCGGCTGATCAAGTAGACTGCGGCGGAGCCGCCCGCCTCAGCGGCTGCCGAGCGCCCGCAGCGTGGTCCAGGAATAGATGCCGGTGGAGTGGCCATCGCTCCAGGTGATGGAGACGGCGTAGTTTCCCACCGGCTCGAGGGTCAGGGGATGCACCCCCTCGGGCACGTTTGCAGGATCCACGGTGCGCTTGCCGCTCCACTCCTCGACGCAGCCCGCGCAAGGACAGGCCAGGCGCAGCTCTCGATAGGGTATCTCGGTCCGAACCTGATCGTCCCACCCGATGACGAGCTTGCCTTCGGCCTGCTCGAAGAAGGTCGGCTGCGCCGTCCGCGCTGCCGGGCGCATGTGATCCCATAGACCCACTGCGCCGTTCTACGCCGGCGGGGGCGAGGCGTCCACCGCCCCCTCGCGCCGCGCTTCGCCGGCCGCGCGAACGTACGCGAGGAGCGTCTCCGGGTCGGCTGGCTTCTCGAAGATCCTGTCGGCCAGGCGGCGCAGATCGGCGTCGAGGGTGGCGAGAGGGAAGCCCGTCACCAGGGCGAGCTGCGCTCGAGGCAGCGCTCGCCGCAGCGCGAACAGGACCGCGGCACCGTCGAGGTCCGGCAGGGAAACGTCGACCAGCGCTGCACCGAAGCGGTCGGGGCCCAGGAGATCGATCGCCTCCTGTCCCGTCCGAGCCCAGGCGACCTCGAGGCCCTCGGCTTCGAACAGCTCGCGCAGGATCTCGCCGTTGTCAGCGTCGTCTTCGACGATCAACACCCGCATGACCGCAAGCTACGCATCTTCCGAGCGGCCGGGAACTCCAGATCCTCATTGGGGTTTCGGGATGGGCGTCTTGAAGATCTTCGATAGCGAGGCTTCCTGGGTGTCGCGGACGGCCGCGGGAGCGCGGACCGGCTTGAGCTCCTTGGACAGGCTCTCGAAGGCCGTGACGTCCCCATAGTAGAAGCGACGGATGGCTGCCTGGACGCCGCGCTCGAGCGCGACCAAGGCCACGATGTTTTGCAGGCTGGAGACGACCTTGAGGTCCATCAGGAAGGCCTGATCCGCCGGATCGGCGGCCGCCACGAGCAGCGCCTGCGTGGGGCCGTCGTACTTGAGCGGGATCGCCGAATGGGTCTCACAGAAGCGCACCGGCACGCGGTCGAGCACGCTCTGCTCGATCTTGGCGCCCTGGAGCTTCTCGACCGTCACGAAGCGGGTGTTGGCACGCAGCGCCATCACACGCAGGACCGCACGCTCGTCGGCCCAGCCTAGCACCGCGAGGGCGTCCGTGATCCGACCGCCGCCGCCGGCTGCCAACTGGCGTTTCACCGCTTCCACCACCTCGGGCGTGCAGACGCCTTGAGCGACGAGATCCTCGACGAGGGTGGCCACGACCTACTCGGTCCTCTGCAGGATCACGAGCCCAATCGGTGTCTCGAACGGGGCGGAGATCTGCCCGACCCGCAACCGCTTCGCCTCGTCGCGCAGGTCGGACGGGATGAGATCTTCCCGCTCGAACGAACCGATGTCGCCACCCCGCCCCGCGGAGCCCACGTCGTCGGAATACGCAAACGCCTCGTCGGCAAAGCTCTTCCCGGAGGCCAGCTCATCCTCGATCTTCTGTGCCAGCTGCCGGGCCTCCGCCTCGGTGCGCGGCGCATGCACCCTGCCGGCCCCCTCGTGGGTCACCAGGATTTGCCCGAGACGTACGGCCGGCAACCTCTTGAAGACGTGAAGGCCGAAGTTACTCGGCACCGGGTCACTGACCTCTCCGACCTTTAGCTCGAAGATCCGCTTGTAGGCCTCCGGATAGCCCGACGTGCCCTCGGTCAAGAGGCCGAGGCGTCCCCCGTAGCCCGACGCGATCTTGCGGTCGGCCAGCGGCCAGTCGCTGTACTTGACCGCCAGCTCGGCGAAGTCGGCGCCGGCTCGCGCTTTGGCGACCACCTCTTCGGCCAGGGCCCGTGCCTCCTCGAGGGTCCGCTGGCGGGCCCGCTGTGGCACCCAGGTCGCGGGCGTCCCCTTCCAGCAGATGACGATCTGCGCCGCCGAGACCTGGCGGCCCCGGGGCGTCTGCTTCACGACGTGGCGCTCCCAGACGGGAGGCGTCACGGGCCGAACGACGACCCCGGGCCGGCCCGCGTCCGCCGCGGGCTTGCCGGCCTCGCCAGGCAGACGGCCGCAGCGGCGACAGGAAACAGCGAGCGCGAGGAGGGAGACGGCGGCAACGAGACGGCGCAACGAGGTCACCGGCAGACCTTACCACGAACTTGCGCCGGTCGGCGGCGAACGCTGCGCCGCGCCGGGACCGAACCGCTCGCCCTGCCCGTGCCGGTCGGCTAAACTGCCTTGCCAGAGGCGGAGGAGGGATCGATGCTCCAAGTCATGATGACGATGGCGGCCGGCGCTCTGGGAACCTTGCAGGTCGGGAGCACCTCGTTCGCGGCAGGCGGAGCCATCCCCGGCCGCTTCACCTGCGCGGGAGCCGACCTTCCGCCCGAGTTGCACTGGAGCGCCCCGCCGACCGGGACGCGAAGCTTCGCCCTGCTCGTCGAGGATCCGGATGCGCCCGGCGGCGCGTTCGTCCACTGGGTGCTCTACGGGATCCCGGCCGGGACTCGCAGCTTGGACGAGGGAGGAGCCGCGGCCGGGCGATCGGGAGGCAACGACTTCGGTCGAGACGGTTACGGCGGTCCGTGCCCCCCGCCTGGCGCCCCCCACCACTACCACTTCAAGGTCTTCGCGCTGGATCGAGAGCTCACACTGCCGGCCGGCGCGTCGGCCGCGGACCTCCGTCGCGCCATGCGCGGACACGTGCTGGCCGAAGGCACGCTGATCGGTACCTTCGGCCGATGACGGCAAGCCCTACCCCCGCGGCGCCGGCGAGCTCCGGCTGGCGCCGAAGGCCTCGCGCAGCTCATCGCGCATGTACGTGGCGCGACAGCGGGCGGCACGCACGATCGCGCTGAGGTCGGCGCCCGCTTCCTCGAGGACCCGGTTCACGACGAGATAATCGTACTCCGCGAGGCCGCGCAGGATCTCGGAGCGCGCCGCCTCGAGCCGCAGCTGAATCACTTCCTCGCTGTCCGTGCCACGGCCCCGCAGCCGCGCCTCGAGCTCTGCGAGGCTGGGCGGCAGGATGAAGACCGTGACCGCCTGCGGGAACTGGCTCTTGATGGCGCTGCCGCCCTGGACGTCGATGTCGAAGATGGTGAGCGAGGCGGCCTCGCGCAGCGCCCGCTCGACCACCATGCGACTCGTGCCGTATCGAAAGCCGTGCACGCGCGCCCATTCGAGAAACTCGCCTCCCTCCACCATGCGCTGAAACTCCGCCTCCCCGACGAAGTGGTAGTCGCGTCCCTCCACCTCTTGGCCGCGAGGGGCCCGCGTCGTCGTGCTCACCGACAGGCGCGCGTCCGGCTCCGCCGCCAGGAGGTAGCGTGCCAGCGTGGTCTTTCCGGCGCCGGAGGGCGCCGACAGGATCAGCAGCAGCGGGGATGCCATCGATCACTCCACGTTCTGGACCTGCTCACGGAACCGCTCGGCCTCGGCCTTGAGATCCACAACCAGCGTCGCGATCGGGGCGCTCTGCGACTTGCTCCCGACCGTGTTGATCTCCCGGTGCACTTCCTGGATCAGGAAGTCCATGCGGCGCCCCACCGCCTCGCCGCTCGCGAGCATCTGGCGCAGCTGTTCGAGGTGACTCTCGAGACGGGAGAGCTCCTCCTCGACGTCGGCCCGCTCCGCCTGAATGGCGACCTCCTGGGCCAGGCGCTCCGGGGCGACCGGCTGCCCGGCCGCCAGCTCCTTCACGCGCGCGAGAAACCGCTCCCGCTCCTCCTGCCGCACGCTGGGGGCCAGCTCGCGCAATTGCAGGACGAGCGCGCGCAGCCGGTCGAGGTGCTGAGAGAGGTCGCACGCCAGCGCCCGGCCCTCCTCGGCCCGCATGGCCACGAGCGCTTCGAGGGCCTGATCGGCGGCTTGCCCCAGGGCCTGACCAGCGGCCGCCAGATCGGCCGGCCGCTCCTCCAGGCGCACCACCCCCTCGGCCTCGAAGATGGTGCGGGCCGAAAGTGGCTCCGTCAGGCCGAGCGCCGACGACATCTCCCGGAAGGCCGCCGCGTATTCGCGCGCCAGGCCGAGATCGACTCGGGGGACGGCCGCGGATCCCTGCCCCCGTGCGTGGTGTACGCTCACGTCGATGGCACCGCGGGTGACCCGCGCCCGAATCCGTTCGATGAGCCCGGGCTCGAGCGAGAGAAGCTCCCGCGGTAGCCGCGCCTTCACCTCGCAAAACTTGTGGTTCACGGCACGGATCTCGACGGAGATGCGCTCGCCGCCGACCGTGGCGCCTCCCGCTCCGAAGCCCGTCATGCTGCGCGCCATGCGGGACGGGTCTAGGAGCATCCGCCGGCGCAGTCAAGCGTGGGAGGCGGCTGCGGATCCTCGCCCCGCCTCGAGCAGCGCGGCGCCGGCCTCGGCGATTTTCGCCGCCGCCTCGGACTCGGACAGACCTTGGACCGGCACGGCGCCGAGCCGTGGCCCGGGCTCTGCCCATCGGCGCCAGTCGCCGGTCAGCACGACGGCCAGCGTCGGCGTTCCCACCGCCACGGAGAGGTGCATCGGCCCCGTGTCGTTCGTGATCACGAGCGCAGCGGCCCGCAGCGCGCCGGCCAGCTCCTCGAGGTTCGTGGGAGGCAGGCGCCTCGCTCCGGGCGTCAGCGCCTCCACCTCGCAGGCGATCGCCTCCTCTCCCGGCCCCCAGGCGATCCAGACGTCGAGGGCCAGCTTGGCCGCGACCGCCCGCGCCGCCGCGGCAAACGCGTCCGCGCTCCAGCGGTGGTCGGCCTTGCGCCCGCCCGGGTTCACGAGCAGGACGGGCCTGCGGGCAAACAGCTCTTCGAAGCGCCTGCGGCTCGCTTCGCCCAAGCGGGTGGCGAGCGGCGGACGAGCCGTCGGCGCGAGTCCGAGGGGTCGAAGCAACTCGAGCTTCGACTCCGGATCGTACGTCACGGCCGGATCCTTTGCGACTGCGTGCGTGAGAAGCCGCGCCGACTCGCCGCGTCGGTGGCCCACGCGCACGCGGGCGCCGCTCCAGAGGGCGAGCGCCCCTGCGGTGAACGAGAAGGCGTGCCAGTGGCCAGCCTCGATGGCCACCTCGTAGCGCGCCCGCCTGAGCCGCAGGCAGAAGGCCACGAAACGCCAGGGCCGTACGAAGAAGTCGCGCTTCTCGAAGGGCCACAGCTCGTCGTAGAGCCCCGTCCCTTCGATCGCTGGTGCCCGCCGCGCCGCGCAGAGAAGACCGAGCCGCGCGTGGGGCAGCCCCTCTCGCAGCGCCGCGAGGAGCGGGGTCGTGAGCAGCAGGTTGCCCACGCGGTCGTCCGTGCGAATCACCAGGACCGAGTGGACCGTCTTCGGGTCGACCGGCACCTCGTCCCCCGAGAGGGGCAGCAAGAGCCGCAACACGCCGACGAGCAGGGCGCGACCGAAGCCTCTCAGCTTGCCGAGGAGCACCGGCACGGCGGCTCAGGCCATCCCTTCGACGGCCCCGATCTCCCGGTCCACCCGTTCGGCCGCCAGATCGACGAGACAGCGGTGGTGCGCGAGCGGGCAGCGGCGCGTCCCGTGGTCGCTGCAAGGCGCGCACGGGAGCCCCAGGCTCACGAACGCCTGTCCAGCCGCGGCGACGTGCCGGCCGGGATCCGTCGGCCCGAAGAGGACGACCGCCGGGGCGCCGAGGGCGCGCGCCGCGTGCACGAGCCCGCTGTCGCCACCGACCGCCGCCTCGCAGGCGGCCAGCACGCCCAGCGCTTCCGAAACCGAGCCACCGCATAGATCGAGGCAGCCCGGGGCCTCGGCCGCGATCTGGGCGCACAGCGGCCGCTCGCCGGGCGCCCCGAGCAGGACCGGCCGGCGCCCTCGCCGGAGCAGCAGTCGCGCCAGCTCGGCGAAACGAGCCGCGGGCCAGCGCTTGGTCTCCCACTCGCTTCCGGGTATGACGCCCACCGCTGGACCCTCGCCCACCAACCTCCTCCCCGTGGCCCGCTCCGCCTCGGTCGGCCGGAGCTCGAGCTCCGGCCGCGCGGCGACTCCGGCCGCCCGTGCGACCGCCACCGCGCGTTGCGGAAAGGCCAAGCTCTCCATCGGAACCGTGACCTCGAAGAACGGCGAGCCCGGCTGCCCGCCCGGCCCGATGCTCCTGCCCGGCGATGCCGCGCGGGCAAACAGGCCGCTCCGCAGCGAGCCGTGCAGCGAGAGCCACAGCTCCGGGCGGAACGCACGCAGCTCGCGCAGGACGCGGTGCGCGCCGCGCAGACCACGGTCGTGCCCGAGCTTGTCATACGTGACGACGCGGCTGACCCCGGGAAGCCGGCGTGCGATCTCGTCCGCCGGTGGCCGCGCGACGAAGACCAGCTCGGCACCCGGCCACGCATCTGCCACGGCCCGCGTCAGCGGCCCGGCGAAGACGACGTCGCCGAGGTAGGCGGGCTGCCAGACGACGATCCGCACGAGGCCAATCTAGCCCTGCAGCGGCCGGGCCTCGTCGATCAACATGATCGGGATGTCGTCCTGGATGGCGTAGACGAGCTTGCAGGCGCGGCAGTGGATCTCGCCCTTCTCTTCGTGAAACTCGAGCTCCCCCTTGCACTTGGGGCACACGAGCAGCTCCTTGAGTTCCTTGCTTAGCGCCATGCCGTCACCTCAGGCCGCCCGGTCCTCCAGCTCTGCGCCGGCCGCCAGCCGATCGATGCCGTGGTAGCACCGCCACGCGCCCAGCCGCAAGCTCTCCTCGGCCAGCGCACGGTGCTTCGCCATCGCCGCCTCGTCCCGCCAGGACCGATCGTGATCGAGGTGGAACGCGAGCGCGGCGTAGCGCACCGAGCGCCGCCGCACGCCATGCAAGCCTAGCCGCCAGCCGAAGTCCGTGTCCTCGAAGCCGTAGCCCAGCCGCTCGTCGAAGCCGTTGACCGCCAGGACGTCCGCCCGCCAGGCCGAGCAGTTCGCGCCGGTCCAGCTCCCGCCGTCGCGGCGAAAAAGCGCCGCGCCCAGCGCCGCCGGCACGAAGGCGTACTGTGGCTTCTGCGCCAGGTGACCGGCGCGCCATTCACGCCAGAGAAAGCCCCGCCGCGCGAAGCGGCCGCTCTCCACGTCGGCGGCGACGACCCGCCCGGACAGGTCGCGATCGAAACGCACGAGCCGGCCCGCGAGGTAACGACCCGGTGCCGCCGCGGCGAGGTGCCGCGCCAGCCAATCCCGCCGCGGCAGCGAGTCTCCGTCGAGGAAGACCAGGTATTCCGCCGTCGCCGCCGCCACGGCCCGGTTGAGCGCCCGGCACTTGCGGAAGCCGCGGTTCCGCTGCCAGAGGTGCAGGACCGGCCTTCGTTTTCGAGCGCGCTCCACGACCTCCCGCGTCTCGTGGCCCGACCCGTCGTCCGCCACGACGAGACCGAACTCGCGCGCGCTCTGCCGCTCGAGCGCGAGGAGGACGAGCTCCAGGTAGCGGGGCTGCTCGTACGTCGTCACGATCACCTGCACCGCGGGCACCGCCATGGATCGACCGGCCGCTCAAGCCGCGGCGGGCAATTCCTGCACGTGGCGGTAGAACTCGAGGAGCGCGGGGCCGCGCTGGGCCCAGGTGAAGCGCGCCATCACGCGCTGCCGGGCGGCCTCTCCGAAGGCACGCCGGTCGGCGGCACTTCCGGCCAGCCGCGCCAGCGCTCGCGCCAGGCCTGGGACGTCGCCGGGCGGGACCAGGCAGCCGGTCCTCTCCTCGCGCACGATCTCGGAGGCCGCGCCCGCGGCGCCCGCGACGACTGGAAGGCCGCAGGCCATGGCCTCGAGCAACCCTCGTGCGCTGCCGTCGTTGCCGTCCGCGAGCCACACGGCAATGTCGAGGCCTCGGTAGGCCTCCACGAGGTCGTCGCCCGCCCAGTAGCCTGCGAAGAGCACCTCCCGCTGGAGGCCCAGCCGCTCCACCTGCACGCGCAGCGCCTGCTCACCTTCCCCGCGCCCGACGATGGCGAGACGCAGCCGGGGGAACCCGCCACGCAGCGAGGCCACGGCCTCGACGAGCTCCGCGTGCCGCCGCTCGGGCTTCAGGCGCGCCACGATCCCTACGAGCAACACGTCCGCGGCGATGCCGAGCCGGCGGCGCAGCTCCGAGGGCCGGCCGTGGACGGTCGGCGAGAAGTGCACGGGATCCACCGCGCCTGGCAGAACCCCCACGCGCAGCGGGTCGACGCCCAATCCCTCCACCAGCGCCCGGGCGCGCCCACGCGTCGCTACCTCGAGCCCGTCGGTACGCCGGTAGGCGAGGCGCCGCGCCACCGTGGGGGTCAGGTTCGCCTCGGTCTCCGCGGCCCGCACGATCCGGAGCGGCCCCCGCAGGCCCGCCGACGAGATGAGCGCCAGGTGGTGATCGTGCGAGAAGTGGCTGTGGACGATGTCCGCGCGGCGCTCGCGCAGCAGGGCCCGCAGCCGGCCCAGGTCATGCACGATCTGCCGCGGCGTGGGCTTGCGAGACAGCGCGAGGCCCTCCTCGAGCGCCACTCCCTCGGCGCGGGCGCGCTCCGCGAGGTTGCCGGGCCTCACGGTGTCGAACGCCACCCGCGCCTCGTGGCCGGCGGCCGTGAGACACCGGGCATTGCCGAAGAGGCGCTCGGCGGGGCCGGTCACGGAGGAAGAAGCGACGGTGAGGAGAACGTTCATCGGTCAGTCGTGGTTCCAGAGGGGGAAGATCCAGCGGCGCGAGAGCAACCTCGCGAAATCGTCGTCGCTCAGCCCCCGGTGCACCGAGCGGCGGCGGTAGGCGAACGTCCCGCCCGGCCCCACGCCCACCGCGTACGCCCCGGCGTAGCCGGAGAGCCGGACGGCTTCCAGCGTCGACGAATCGAAGGCCCCGAACGGATAGGCGAAGAGGTCGACCGGCGCGCCTGCGGCGGCAGCGACGTCCTGCCGCGAGCCGGCGACCTCGTCGGTCAGCGCAGCGCCGCCGAGACGGCGGAGGTACAGGTGGCCGCGGCCGTGCGCTCCCAGGCTCGCCAGTCCCGAGCGGGCCATCACCGCCACCTCCGGCCAGACGAGCGTGCTCACCTCCTCGCCATCCTCGAGCTTCTGGAGGTGGCGAGAGGCTGGATCCGCCGTCACCCACCCGCTCACGAGGAACAGCTCGAAGGGAGCGTGATGCTTCTGCAGCACCGGGAACGCCGCTGAGTACAGGCAGGCGGCGCCATCGTCGAAGGTGATGGCGACGGGCTGCGCAGGCAGCGCCGCGCCGGGCGTCAGCGCGTCCCGCGCGGTCACGTAGTGGTAGCCGTGACCCTCGAGCCAGCTGAGCTCCTCGTCCAGCTGGGCCGCCGGCACGTCGCGCGCATCGTGCGTGCCACAGCCGACCTCGTGGTAGAGCAGCACCGGCACCTCCGCACGGCAAGCGGTCGCCGCAAAGAACGCGAGCGCGAGCCTCATGCAGCGGGGAAGTAGCATGCGGGAGGGGCTTCGCGCCAACCTCGCCGCTCAGGGTGCAACGAGGGCGTAAAGGGCCTCCAGCGCGTCGACCGCTGCTGCGACCGAATGGGCCTCGGCGACGCGTCTCCCGCCGGCGGAGAGCTGCGCCCGCCGCTCCGGCGAAGCGAGAAGGTCCGCGAGGGCGTTCGCGAGCGCCGCGACGTCGTGCGGCGCCACCAGCCGGCCGCTGTCCCCGTCCCGGACGATCTCGGGAACGCCGCCCACGGCCGCCGCGACCACTGGCACCCCCACGGCCATCGCCTCGAGGACGGCCGTGGGCAGGCCCTCCGCGTGCGAGGGCAACGCGAAGACGTCCCAGCCGGCGAGCACCGCCTCGACCTCCTCGGCGCCTCCGAGCTGCCCCAGCCAGCGCACCCGCGTCTCGAGGCCGAGTTGTTCCACCAGCCGCTGGAGACGAGACCGCTCCGGCCCATCGCCGACCAGGCGCAGCTCGAGAGTGGGAAAGCGTGGCACGAGCGACGCGCAGGCGGCGAGCAAGTCGGCGTGGCCCTTGCCCGGCACGAGAGCCGCCACGCAGCCCACTATCGCTTTCGCCTCCCGCTGCGGGGAGCGCGGCCGAAACGCGGGCGACACGGCGCTTGGCACGAGCCGCACGCGCGCCTCCTCGACTCCAGCCCGGACCAGCGCCGCGACGGCGTCCGCCGAGACGGCTGCGTAGCCGGCGACGCCCCGGTACTTGAGCCGGCCTCCGAGGCCTTTCCCTGCCCGGAATCCCACCAGCCGGCTGGCCACGAGCGGTGGATGGCGCCGCAAGGCGAGCCGCGCCACCGCCTGTGCCCGGGGGGTGAAGGCGTGTACCAGGTCGGGCCGCACCCGCGCGGTCAGCACGCGGAGCCGTGCGGCAGCACCGAGATCCAGGTCGTTGCGAGCCCGGAACGGGTGGAGCGGGACGGCCGCAGGCAGCCGCGCCCCGAGCTCGCCATCCACCGGCGCACCGACGTGCACCTCGTGGCCCCGTCGCGCGAGCTCCGCGGCCGAGAGCATCAGCTGAACCTCGCCCCCCCGGAAGCCGCGCTCGGTGGTCAACATCAGGAGGCGCACGACCGCTCAGCCCCCCTTGATCCGCGCCCGCAGGGCCGTGCTCGAGTGATCCTTCGGATCGCCTGCGATCACCACGCGGCCGCCCAGCGACTCGACGAGGGCGCGTTCCGGCACCGTGTCCTCCCGGTAGTCCGTGCCCTTCACGTGGAGCTCCGGGCGAAGCGCGCGCACGACCTCGGCCACGTCCCGCTCCCCGAAGACGACGACCAGATCCACGGCGGCGAGGGCGGCCACGATCTCGGCGCGCTCCGCTTCGGGGACGAGCGGAAGCCCCGGCCCGCGGTTCGCCTGGACCGACAGGTCCGAGTTGACCGCGACCGCGAGCAGATCGGCGAGCCGGCGGGCCGCCTCCAGGTAGCGGACGTGCCCCACGTGGAGCACGTCGAAGACGCCGTTCGCGAGCGCCACCTTGCCGCCCGTCGCCCGGATCTCGGCCGCCCGCCGCGTGGCCTCGCCGAGCGATACGATCTTGGAAGACGTGCCCATCGCCCGCTGAACGTACCAGATGCGCGGCCGTCGCCGTGCCTACCGCTCCCGCAGCGCCGCCGCGAGCTCCCGCAAGGTCACCGTGGCGGTTCCCGGCTTCTGCACCACCAGCCCCCCGGCGACGTTGGCCACGTCGGCGGCGCGCACGGGGTCGGCCGTCGAGGCGAGCACGGCCGTGAAGGTCGCGAGCACGGTGTCGCCGGCGCCCGTCACGTCCACCGCCTCGGCCGGTCCATGCACGGGCCAGAAGCGGGCCCGCTCTCCTCGCCGGAAGAGCACGAGCCCGTCCCGCCCGCGCGTCACGAGCAGCGCTCGCCAGCGCTTCGCCAGCAGGAGTCGCTGCGCCGCGCGTGCCAGCGCCGCCTCCGAATCGACCGGGGCGCCGGCCAGCGCCGACAGCTCGGGCACGTTCGGCTTCGCCACCGTCACCCCCGGGAAGCGCCCGAGACCATAGCGGCTGTCGACGCACACCGGCATCGTTCGAGCGGCGCTCGCGGCCAGCCGGGCGACCGCCGCGCCGGCGTTGCCGAGCCCGTAGTCGGACACCACGAGCGCATCGGCGCCGCGCAACGCGGCCTTCAGGGACCGAGCCACCGGCGCGTCGGATCCGAGCGGAGCACCCAGATCGAGGCGCAGCAGCTGCTGCCGCGTCGTGTGCAAGGCGCCAGCCAGGATCCGCGTCTTCTGCGGGGTCTGGAAATCGGGGAGGAGCCCCAGGCCCCCGACGCCGATGCCGGCGCGCCGGCACAGTGCCCGCAAGGTCCGGCCTGCCCAGTCGCGGCCCACGAGCCCCACGGCCTCCACCCGCACCCCGAGGGCGGCGAGGTTCTGCGCGACGTTGCCGGCCCCGCCGAGCTTCTGCTCCTCGCGCTCGAAGCGGACGATCGGGACGGGCGCCTCGCGGCTGATTCGCTCGGTGCACCCGTACAGGTAGCGATCCAGCACGAAATCGCCCGCCACCACCACGCGCAGGGACGCGAGGTCTGGCAGCGAGAGCTCGCTCGGCGCGACGGCCACGGCGAGGGGGTGTAGCCCGGTGGCTCCCGCCGGTCAACGGCCCGCCCCCTGGTCGGGTTCTTCCGGCTTCTTGCTATACTGGAAGCCGAGCAACGCTCCCCGAGGAGGCGCGACCGCCCCATGGCAGCCGATCCCGATGTCGAGGTGGTCCCATCCGGCGAGACCGCGAGCCACATTCTCATCGTGGACGACGACGCGGCCGTGCGCGACGTGGTGTCGGTCCTCTTGGCGGAAGAGGGCTACGTCATCACGGCGGCCCCCAGCGCCGAACAAGCCATCGAGCTCGTCGGACGCGGCGAGATCCACCTCGTCATCAGCGACCTCAAGATGCCGGGCCACGACGGGCTGTGGCTGCTCGATCAGATGCGCAAGGAGCACCCCGACACCTCGGTCATCATGCTGACGGGCTTCGGCGACACCGAAGCCGCCGTCGAATGCCTGCGACGGGGCGCCACCGACTACCTGCTCAAGCCGCCGAAGATCACCGACCTGATCCGCTCGATCGAGCGCGCCCTGTCCCGGCGGCGCATCGACCTGGCGCGGCGGCGCTACCAGCGGCGGCTCGAGCGGAAGGTCGCGGACAAGACCCAGGAGCTCACGCAGGCGCTCGAGGAGCTGGAGGGGAGCTACCAGACCACCCTGCTGGCGCTCGTCGCCGCGCTCGACGCCCGCGAGCACGAGACGTCCGACCACAGCCAGCGCGTCGTGCGCTTCACCAAGGCGATCGCGCGCATCATCGGCTTCGACGGCCGGGACCTGGGCGACATCGGCCGCGGCGCCTTGCTGCACGACATCGGCAAGATCGGCGTGCCGGATTCGATCCTCTTGAAGCCCGGGCCGCTCACCAAGGACGAGTGGGTGGAGATGCGCAAGCACCCCGACATCGGCTTCCAGATCCTCAAGGGGATCCCCTTCCTCCGGACGCCCGCCGAGATCGTGCTCTCGCACCAGGAGCGGTTCGACGGCGGAGGCTACCCGCGCGGCCTCAAGGGCGAGGAGATCCACATCGGCGCTCGCATCTTCGCCATCGCCGACACGTTCGATGCGATCACCTCGGACCGGCCGTACCGCAAGGGCCAGAGCTACGACGCGGCCCGGGCGGAGATCGAGCGCTGCGGCTCGACGCAGTTCGACCCCGACTGCGTCAAGGCCTTCCTCTCCCTCGACAACGCCCGCCTTCAAGAGATCCGCGCCGCGGTGGCCCAGCTCGATGCCTGATCCGCGCCCCAGCCAGGACCCGCGCGAGCTCCTGCGCGAGCTGCGGGACGCGCAGGGCCGGCGCATCAGCTACCTGCGCCTCTCGGTCACCGACCGCTGCAACTACCGCTGCGTCTACTGCTCGCCGGCCGAGGGGGCGCGCGCGGACCTGACCCGCGGCCAGCTTCGCCGGCTCCTCGGCGCCTTCGCGGGCCTGGGCGTTCGCCGCGTGCGGCTGACCGGCGGAGAGCCCCTGTGGCGGAAGGACATCGTGGCGCTGGCGGCGGACGCGGCCTCGACCCCGGGGATCGACGAGGTCTGCCTGTCCACCAACGGGACGAACCTCGTCGCCCTGGCGCGCTCCCTGCGCGAGGCGGGCGTCTGCAAGATCAACGTCTCGCTCGACAGCCTGGATCCCGGCCGCTTCGCTTCCATCACGCGCGGGGGCCGGGTGGACGAGGTGACCGACGGCATCGAGGCTGCGCTCGAGGCCGGTTTCGCCGAGGTGGCAATCAACGCGGTGATCCTGCGAGGGGTGAACGAGGCGGACGCGGCGCCGCTGGTGCGCTGGTGCTGGGAGCGCGGCCTCACCCCCCGCTTCATCGAGCTCATGCCGTTCGCCAGCGGGGCGCCCGTCCCCACCGACGAGCTGGTCGCGAGGCTCGCACGGGACGGCCTCTCGCTCGGCCCGGAGTTGCCCCGCCCCGAGGGCCGCGGCCCGGCCAGCTACCGCCGCGGCTCCGGAGGCGAGGTCGGGTTCATCGGGGCGCTCACCCACAACTTCTGCGCGAGCTGCAACCGGCTGCGCGTCTCCACGCGCGGCGAGCTCCAGGCCTGCCTGGGCGGTGCCGAGCGGGTGCCGCTCGCGCCGCTGCTCGAAGAGGGCGTGCCCCCACCCCTGCTGGAAGGCGCCATTCGAGCCGCGCTCTCACGCAAGGAAGAAGGCCACCGCTTCCTCGAGCCCCGGGTCGGCGGCCGCCTCCTGTCAATGATGGGCATCGGCGGGTAGGCGCCCTCCCCCGCTCGCTCGCTTGCATCGGCGGGTCCGTCGATGCTAGGGGTTCGGGCGTGAACCAGGCCAAGATTGCCCGTTACGTCGGCGCGCTCATCTTCGTGGCGTCGATGGTTTGCCTCGTCGGCTTCTGGTGGGGGCGAACCACCGGGCACGAGCGCCTCGGCGTCGAGGTCTTCGGCCGGGGCCTCCTGTGGACCTTCTACCTGGCCACCGTCTGCATCGCCTACATGCTCGGCCTCGGCGCCTGGACCATCGTGCGCGTGTGGATCCTCGGCATCGAGGACGACCCCGAGCCCGAAGGCCCGGCCCCCAAGCACTAGCCTCAGCGGTCGAGCAGCGCGCGGGCCTCGGCGGGGTGCCGCGCCGTCACGGCCGTGCGAATCCCGCCCCGGACGTTGAAATCCAGCACGACCTCGAGCGCGCGCGGTGCGAGTAGCGCCGCGAGGTCGTCGCAGATCCGGTTCGCCAGCGCCTCGTGGAAGCGCCCCTCGTCGCGGAAGCTCCACAGGTAGAGCTTGAAGCTCTTGAGCTCCACGCAGAGCCGGTCGGGCACGTAGCGCAGCCTCAGCGTCGCGAAGTCCGGCTGCCCGGTCTTCGGGCAGAGGCACGTGAGCTCGGCGCACTCGAAGGCGACCTGGTAGTCGCGCTCGGGCTTCGGATTCGGAAAGGTCTCCAGCGCTCGACTGGGCTTCGAGGGCATCGCTCAGGGACCGGCGGGCACGCGCAGCGACACGGGCGGCAGCTCGGCCGGCGGCCCGCCACCCTCGGCCCCGGCGACCTTGGCCTCCGCGGGCAGGTGCGTGTGGATCTTCATCGAGCAGAACTTGGGGCCGCACATCGAGCAGAACTCGGCGCTCTTGAAGACCTCGTGCGGCAGCGTCGCGTCGTGCATCGAGCGCGCCGTCTCCGGATCGAGCGACAGCGCGAACTGCTGGTTCCAGTCGAAGGCGTAGCGCGCCCGCGACAGGGCGTCGTCGCGATCGCGGGCGCCGGGCCGATGGCGGGCGACGTCCGCGGCGTGCGCGGCGATCTTGTACGCGATGAGGCCCTGCTTCACGTCCTCGCGGTCCGGCAGGCCCAGGTGCTCCTTCGGCGTCACGTAGCAGAGCATCGCCGCGCCGGCGGTTCCCGCCATGGTGGCCCCGATGGCGCTGGTGATGTGATCGTAGCCGGGCGCGATGTCCGTCACGAGGGGCCCGAGCACGTAGAAGGGCGCCTCGTGGCAGAGCTCCATCTCCTTCTTCACGTTCATCTCGATCTGATCGAAGGGCACGTGCCCCGGCCCCTCCACCATCACCTGGACGTCGTGCCGCCAGGCCTTCTGGGTGAGGTCGCCGAGCGCTTTCAGCTCCGCGAACTGGGCCTCGTCGGAGGCGTCGGCCAGGCAGCCCGGCCGCAGGCCGTCGCCGAGCGAGAAGGACACGTCGTGCGCCGCGAAGATCTCGCAGATCTCGTCGAACTGCGTGTACAGCGGGTTCTCCTGCCCGTGGGCCAGCATCCACTGCGCCATGATGGCGCCGCCGCGGCTCACGATGCCGGTGAGGCGGTGGCGCGTGAGGGGGACGAGGTCCTTCAGGACGCCGGCGTGGATGGTCATGTAGTCCACGCCCTGCTTCGCCTGCGCCTCGATGACGTCCAGCATCTGCTTCGGCGTCATGTCCTCGACCCGCTCGACGAGCTGGACGCACTCGTAGATCGGGACCGTCCCGATCGGAACCGGGGAAGCGCGCAGGATCGCATCGCGGATGCGGGGGATGTCGCCACCGGTCGAGAGATCCATCACCGTGTCGGCGCCGTGCCGGACCGCCACCTCGAGCTTCTCCAGCTCCTGGGCGATGTCGCTCGTGACGGCCGAGTTGCCGATGTTGGCGTTCACCTTGCAGCTCGCGGCGATGCCGATCGCCATGGGCTCGAGCTCGGGGTGGTGGACGTTCGCGGGGATGATCAGCCGCCCGCGGGCCAGCTCGTCCCGGATGAGCTCCGGTGCCACCTTCTCGCGCCGCGCGACGTGCTCCATCTCGGGCGTGACGTCGCCCCGGCGTGCGAAGTGAAGCTGGCTCTGGTTCTTCTCGCCGCGGCGGGAGGCGATCCAATCGGCTCGCATGGGCACCTCGTGGACTTCTCTCGGGTGAAGGGCTCCGGAAGCTAGACGCCGCCGGTAGGGCTGTCAAGCAAGCGGGCCACGACGGTTCCGGGAGCGGCACGGCGCGGACAACGGCCTTGCCCACGTGGGCATTTGCCTTCCCACCCGCGGCGCCGGAGCGCGCGCCCGGCGGGAGGCATGGCGCTTGCAGCCGCTGAGAGGGGACCCTCCTGATTCATTCGCGGAGATGCCAGCTCCGGTCACACTGAACAACTTTGCGGTCGAGCTCGAGACTCCCATGCCAGGCACGGCCGAAATGGACGCCCGCAACCTCGAGCTGCTCGAGGCCAACCGCCGCTTGCGCGAGCTCTGCCACCGCAAGGACGACGCGATGGCCGTCTGCGCCCACGACCTGCGCAGCCCCCTCAACGTGGTGCTGGGGCACGTGCGCCTCCTGCTGCGCGGCTCGCGTGGACCGCTGGCGCCAAGCCAGCGCCAGAGCGTCGAGGCCATCGAGCGGCAGGTGGGCCGCATGGTCGAGCTGGTCGAGGACCTCCTCGACCTGCGCGCCCTCTCCCTGGGCCGCATGGAGCTCGATCGCCGGCCCGAGGATCTCGGAGCGCTGTGCCGTGAGGTAGCCGGCAGCCTCGCGGTCCTGGCCTCCGCCCGCGGGCTGTCCCTCGAGCACGGCGTCCCCGACGAGCCAATCCTCGCCAGCGTGGACGGGAGCAAGATCCAGGAGGTCCTCACGAACCTCATCACGAACGCGCTCCGGATCACGCCGGCCCCCGGGCAGGTCCGCCTCTCGCTGCGCACCGCCGGCGAGGAAGCCGTCCTCGAAGTCCAGGACTCCGGCCCGGGCATCCCCGCCGAGGAGCTGCCGCAGCTCTTCGACCCCGCCTTCCGGCGCCGCAGCGACCGGCGGGCCGGGTCGGGCGACGGGCTGGGGTTGCCCATCTGCCGCGAGATCGTCGAGCTGCACGGGGGCCGGATCGACGTCGCGAACCGCCCGGAGGGCGGCGCCGCGTTCGTCGTGCACCTGCCGCTCCGCGACCGTGCGCCCCTCGAGGCTCCCCAGAGCCGGCCGACCGTGCTCCTGGCGGAGGACGACCCCGACGCGCGCGCGCTCGAGGCGGACGTCCTCGGCGAACGCTACGCCGTGGTCGAGGCCGAGGACGGCGACGCGGCGCTGCGCCTCGCCCGCGCCAAGCCGCCGGACGTCATCCTGCTCGATCTCTTCATGCCGAGGCTCGACGGCTTCGCGGCCCTCGAGGAGCTGCGCCGCGACCCTCGCACCGCCGACGTCCCGGTGATCCTGCTCTCCGCCCAGGGCGACGACCTGACGAAGGTCCGCGGCCTCGACCTCGGGGCGGCCGACTACCTCGTGAAACCCTTCTCGGGACCGGAGCTCCTCGCGCGGGTTGCGAAGGCGCGGGAGCAGCGACGCCAGCAGGACCACTTCCGGACGATGGCCCAGAGCGACGCCCTGACGGGGCTTCCCAACTTTCGCGCCTTTCGCGCGCGGCTCGAAGAGGAGATCCGCCGGGCGGCGCGCTACGCCACACCCCTCTCGATGGTGATGATCGATCTCGACGACCTGAAGGCCCTCAACGACGCGCGCGGGCACGCGGCCGGCAACCAGGCGATCGTCACGCTCGCCGCCGCCATCCGGCAGGAGCTGCGTGGCACCGACTTCGCCGCTCGCTACGGCGGCGACGAGTTCGTGGTTCTCCTGCCCCACACCGACGCGGCGCAGGCCGAGCGCTTCTCGGAGCGCCTCCGCGTCGAGGTCGTCCGCGCCGGCGAGCGCGCGGCCCTGCCGCTCGGCATCAGCCTGGGCGTCGCCCAGCTCGACCCCGAGCGAATCGACGCCAAGGCGCTGCTCGAGGCCGCGGATGCGGCGCTCTACCGGGCCAAGCGAGGCGGGAGGAACCGCGTGGCCGTCGCCGCGCCTCCCCGGTCCACGCCGCCCTCCATCTGAGCGTCACGGGTGCCAGCCCTGCTCGGGAACGGCTCGCGCGTCGCCATCCTCGGGGGAGGCCCCGCGGGTGCCTGCGCCGCGGCCGCGCTGCTCTCCTGTGCGCGTCGCCTGGGTCGCATCATCGAGGTCTGCGTCTACCACGCGCCCGCGACGCCCGACGAGCTGGCCGAACCGCTCGTGGTCGATCAGCCGACCGTCGTGCGGCTGGCCTCGCTGGGCGTCGGCGTACCCCAGACCTTCCTCACCCGCTACCAGGGCGTCGCCTTCCATGGAACGGCGGCGGCCTCGCCGCTCGTGCTGGTGCGCCGGCCCATCGCCGCGGTGGCGCCCGGTCCTCCGGCGGCGGCCTTCCGGCGTCTCTTGCGCGGCGTCGCCGCCGGCCTGGGCGCGCGACTCGTCGCGTCCAGGGCGACCCTGCTCCCCGGCTCGAGTACGGACGGCGGCCCGGAGATTCGGGCCCGCGGGCTCGTCCAGGCGGCGGAGCGTACCCTCGTGACCTGCGGCGTCCGCGACAGCGCCGGAGCCCTCGCCGGGGGCGCGCGAGGCCTCCGGCCGGGCAGCTGCCTCTGGTTAGGCGCGACCCGGCCCTTCCCGTCGCGATTCGCTGCCTGGGTGCACGTCTTCGCTCGGCCGCGCCACGAGGGCTGGCTCTGGGTGGCCCCGGTCGGCCAGCGTCTCTACGCAGGCGGCAGCGGCGAGGCGCCGGAGGTCGTGGGGCGCCTCATGGCCCTGCAACGCGACGGCCTGCTCCCGATCGAGCTGGCGGTCGAGCATGCCTGGAGCCGGCCCTGGCGGCCGCGCCGAGGCAGGGCCCGGGAGGACGGGGGGTTGCGCCTCGGGGAGGCCGCGACGGCGCTGTGGCCCCTGTCGGCCTTTCCGGTCGCCGTGCGCGAGGCCCTGCGGCTGGCCGAGGATCTCCTGGCCCTTCCGGCCGGCGAGGACGCGGCCGAGCGCCGGCGGTTCCGCTCCCGCGCCGCCGAACGGCAGGCCGCCTCCCGCTGGCGGTTCCTCGAGAAGGGCGCACGACTCGACCCCACCCGGGCTGCGTCCATCCGCGCCTTCACGTGGATGTTCGAGGATGGCACGTCTGAGCGACCTGCAGTGCCGTTGCCCGGCCCCTCGCGTCTCTGGCAGCGCTGGCGCCGCTGGCTTCGCTCCCGCCGCCTCCGGAGGCTCCGTCCACCTGCCCCGGCTGCGGCCTCCCTCGTCTACGTGGTGGACGACGACGCATCGAGCCGCACGCTGCTCGCCCGCTGGCTGGAGGAACGCGGGCTGCGTGTGCGCGCCTTCGGCGACGAGATGGCCCTCCCCTCGCGGGCCGCCCGCGAGCGGCCGGGCGCCATCCTGCTGGACGTGGTGCTGGACCGGATCGATGGCCTCACCCTGCTGGACCGCCTGCAGCTCGACCCGGCGACGCGGGCGATTCCCGTGCTTCTCATGAGCGGCGCCGATCTCGAGCTCGGCGCGGGCCGCGCGCGCCCGCACGCGTTCCTGAGCAAGCCGCTGGACCTGCCCCGGCTGTGGGAGCTCCTGCGGCCGATCGTCTCGCCGAATCCGGTCGCCCTGGAGCGCTCAACGCGCCCGGCGTGAGACGGGAAACCTGAAAGAAAGGCTGCGTTCCTCGTGGCTCGCCTCGCAGCCGGCGCGCCGGGCCAGCTCCTGCGCGGCCGCGGTGAGGGAGTCAGGAAGCGGGGCACCCACCTCCAGGTCGAGCCGGCCCGCCGGCCCCCGAGCCGCGAGCGAGACGCGGAGGGCCGAGCCCTCGAGCCCCGGAAGCTCGAGCAGCCGGGGCAGCAGATCGGCGAGCAGGTCGTCGACGCCGGCCGCCGCGGTCAGCCCCGGTTCGAGCGCCGCGGTCAGCGTCACGTGGGCGCGCCGGGCTTCGACCTCGCAGAGGCCCACGAGCGCCGACAGGACTTCGGCCAGCTCCGCCGCAGGCGCGTGCGAAGCCCTCGGCACGGCGAACTGACAGAACCGGGTGATCAGCTGATCGACCTTCCCGATCTGCGCCCGCAGCGCCTGCACGGACCGGTCGATTCCCTCGTCCGCCGGCGGCCGGCCCGCGCGCCCGCGGTCCGAGAGCGCCTGCACGTGCAGCGCCATCACGTTGAGCGCGTTCCTCGCCTCGTGCGCGAGCCCGCGGGTGAACAGGCCCAGGAGCTGCACCCGCCGCTGGGGGGTGACGACGGCCACCGTCCTCCCGTACTGCCGAAGCGGCGAGCGGTCAATCACTTGAATGGCCAGGGCAGCCGAGAGCTGCGCTAGGATGGTCGTCATGCGAACCCGCTTCGGTCTTCTGCTCCCCTGCCTCGGCGCCGCGGTGCTGACGGCCTGCAGCTCTTCCTCGAACCCGGACGCCGGCTTCGACGCTGGAGCGCCAGACGGCGGCTTCGACGCCGGCTTCGACGGCGGTCTCAATCCGACGTGCGCGCCGCCCGGCACCGCCTGCGAGCCCACGTTCCCCTGCTGCGATGCGAACGACATCTGCGACCCGTCCTCGGGGCTCTGCGTGCCGGATGCGGGAGTGTCCGGCGGGACGACCGGCGGCAGCGGCTTCCCCAGCGACGGGGCGCAGTGGGTGCAGGAAGCCGTCAAGGGCGGCACGGGCATCATCGGCCTGACTGCGCTCTCCACCCCGTCGCCGACCGTGCAGGTCGCCGCTGGTACCGCTCCCGCGCTCGGGACGCTCGTATCACGCAGCGGGGATGCGGGCTGGTCCCCCGTCACGGGCACTCCGCCTGCTTCCGCACTGCTCGGCGTCTGGGCAGATTCCTCGGGCGACGTTTTCGCAGCCGGGGCCGTCGACGGCGGCACGGCGCTGCTCGTGGCCGGCCGGCTCGATGGAGGCCTCAAGGCGGTTGGGCTCGATGCCGGTCCGCCGCTCTCGGAGCTCCAGGCGGTCGTCGGCCTCGGGCCCAACGAAGCCGTCGCCGCCGGCATCCCCGCCGCCAACGCCCTTCATCTGCTCCCGGACGGCGGTCTCGCGCTCGAGCCGCTGCCGGGCGGCCTCACCCGCGTCTACCGCATGGTCACCGGGCCGAACGGCTTCATCTATGCGCTCGCGGACTCGTCCAATGCGCAGATCTCCGTGATCCTCGAGCGGGACGGGGGCGTCTGGACCGAGTTTCCCGTTCTCGGAGCGGTCAACCTCTCGGACATCGCGGCCGGTTCTACGGGCGATGTCCTGGCGGTAGGCGATGACGACAACGGGAACGGCCTCGCGTTCGGCTTCGTGGATGGCGGCGTCGACGGCGGCTTCACCTCGTACCCAACCCCCGCGCTGCCGCCGCTGACCGCGATCTGCGAGCCCCAGGAAGGTGAGCTGTTCGTGGCCGCGGCGGCGGTGGGGGGGAACCCGCCCTTGATCCTGCGGGACCAGGGCGGAGTCTGGCAGGCCGAGACGTTACCGGCGGGCGCAGAGACGATAAGCGCCATCGCGAGTGACCCGCAGGGCGATCTCTTCGCGGTGGGCGTTCAGCCTTGCGGCGGCTGCGCGGGGTACCCGCTCGCGCTGCGCCGGGTGCCGTAGAAGGGCGCGGAGAGAGTACCCCTCACCCCTGCCCTCTCCCCTGAAGGGGAGAGGGAGACCTGGTGAGGGGCGCGAAGGGAGTACCCCTCTCCCCTGAAGGGGAGAGGGAGGCCTGGTGATGGGCCCTCACCACTGCCCTCTCCCCTGAAGGGGAGAGGGAGGCCTTCATTCCGGCCCTCTCAGCCGCCGACGCCGTTGCCGCCGTCCGCGAGCGGCGGACAGCAGACCATGCCCACGCCGCAGGTCTCGGTGACCTGGTTGGCCGTGGTGCACGCGGCGAGCGCGACACAGTTGCAGGGGCCCGACGGTACGCACGACTGCTCGAGGCAGTTCGTGTTGTTGGGGCCGCAGGCCACGCCGAGCGCCAGCGTTCCCAGGGCTCCGAGGAGCAGGCAGATCTTGGCCATCTTTTAGTCTCCTCGGTCCTAGTTGAAGTAGGTGAACGAATCGGCGGTGAACTTGATCGGGAGCTCGTACTCGTACGCGCCGCCCGGGAAGTTGCCGTCGTCCTGACCGGCCACCACGTCCAGGTTGAACTCGTAGAGCAGCGTGTTGGTCACGATGTTGCGGTCTTGTTCCGCGACGACCCACTGTTGCCTGTCCTGGATTTTCGCCCAGATGTAGCGCTTGCCGTCGGGGCCCACGAACTCGTTCGCGTTCTGCGGATCGGGGATGTTGCGGGGGTCGTACGTGCAGGTATCGGCGGTGATGCAATTGCACGCCACGGCTTGACCCTGTGTCGCATCGGCCGTCTGGTCCACGCACCCGGTCATGCCGGTGTACTGGTTGTCGACCGCGATCTCCTGGAAGTACGCCAGGAAGTCCTCGAGGCGGCTGAACTGGTGCCCGCCGATCCAATCGCGCTCGAAGGGACTGACGGGATCGAAGGCCGGATCGTGCGTGTCCTGCGCGAACAGCGCCACCGTGGTGGGCTGGAAGTACGGGAACACGTTGATCACGCCACCGAGCATGGTGGTGACGCCCCATTCGGCCAGGTTGTTGAAGGCCGTGTCACCGACGCCGCCGTACCAGGTGAGGTACGCACCGGCCGACTGCGTCGGATCGTAGTTCGTCACCGGCCAGAGACCCGCGAAGTCCTGCATGGCGAAGTACTTGTCGAGGATGATGCCCTGTTGCTCGACGTCGCCGTAGTAGGGGTCGTAGGTGGTGGCAGCGGGCCGCTCCGAGTATGCCTGGTTGATCATGGCGATGTGGTAGGCCGCGGCCATCTGACTCGAGGCCGAGACTTCGGACTCGAACTTGTTCGAGAGCTGGTTGTAGTAATCCTGGTCGCTCTGGCCGCCGATCGGGCACTGGGCCGACGGCTGGACGTCGCCCTCGCAGGGGTTGGTGATGCCGATGCGCCTCAGTTCCACCGCGATCTCGGTGTTGCTCCAGTCGAAGGCCCACATGGAGACGAACTTCTGCAGGCTCGAGAAGAGCGCATCGGGCGTGTTCGCGTAGGTCGAGTCGTCCCAGTACTTGTGGTAGTTGCGCAGGTTGCGCCACTGGTACTGCCACTCGTAGGTGTCGAGTGCGTTGGCGGTGATCTCGCTCGGCGTCCGGCCCATGTCGTCGGGCTTGCAGAGCGGCGTGTATTTCTCGTGGTACTCGTCGCAGAAGAGGAACTTCATCTCATTGCCGCTCGAGTCGAAGCCCATCGGGTCGTTCCAGGGCGAGGTGGCGCTGTTCTGGCCGCTGATGCTGCAGCCCGCGCTCTGGCAGGCCGTCCCATTCGGGGGCGTGCCGTCGGCCGAGTTGTTCGCGTAGATCCAGGCGATCGCGCCCTTGTCGTACTCGCCCCAGTCCGGTGTGTGGAACTCGAGGCGATCCGTGTAAGCGTTGTACTCCATCACCGAGCTGGTGTGGGTGACCGGCACGCAGCCCTGCTGGATCGGGTTCTGATCGCACTCGGCCTGGGTCGCGGGGTTGCCGCTCGAGTCGACGCCCACCGGGAACGCCTCGTAGTGCGGCGCGTCCAGCGAGCCCATGAAGTTGTGCTGCAGGCCGAGGCTGTGGCCGAACTCGTGGATGAAGACCTGGTTCCAGTAGGCGGAGGTCAGATCGCTGACCCACTGCTCCTTGGTCTGCCACGCGCCCGCGGTGTCGACGCCGCAGCTCCGGGCGACCTGGTCGGCCTGGCTCTCGAATGACAGGCTGTCGAGCCCGTCGAGGTGCATGCCGTGCGCCATGTTCCGCTGCATCAGGTGGTACTGGTAGTCGTGGTGCATCTGGTCGAGGTTGCGGAACGTGCTGGCGCCCGCCGCTGCGGCGACCACGCCACCCTGAGCGCCCGTGTAGTTGTAAGGCCAGCCGTTGGGCATGTTGGCGCCGGTGAGCCCCTGGTCCTGTCCGGCGTTGAGCTGGGCGGCCCAGTTCTGGAACGCCACCTCGTTCTGCAGATCGGTCCAGGCGTCCGTGGTGGTGGGCGGCCCGAAGGTTCCGTTGCCGCCTTCCGGAACCACGTACGGGTTCATCGTCGGGTCCGTGTAAACGATGTAGGGCAGCAAGGTGTAATAGGCGTTGAAGAAGTCCGGATCGTTGGTCTGACTCGTGGGGGCAATGAAATTCGCCGGCCCGAGGTTGCCGTAGATCGAGCTGGGTTCCCCCAGGTAGTCCTGCATCTTGCCGAACACGGTCGAAGTGCCGTTGTGGACCGCCGCGTCGACGACAGATTCGATCGGCAGCGTCGATCCCTGGTAGCAGTTCAGGGTCTCGCTGGTCGGCTGGTTGGTCGTGGCATCGGTGTACGTCACGGTGATGGGGCACGAGTTCTGCGCCGCCGCGACCGTGCAGTTGACGAGGTTCGGGTCCGTCGTCGGGTCGGTCACGCCGAGAGGCTCCGCAAAGGTGGGCTCCGTGGGCCACTCGCCGGGCGTGTTCAGGTTGTAGGCCTGGCCGTTATCGGTGCCGTAGGCCCCGATGCTGAGCAGGTAGTCGTTCACGCGCTGCAGGTAGAAGTCCTGGAATGCGAACGTGTTGAAGGCGATGTTGGCCGCCATCGACTCGCCGGTGCGGTAATCGACCACCGGGATCGTGACGCCGGCGAAGGTCTCCTGCGAGAACTGGTCGGACATCCAGGTGAGGAAGTTGTAGCGGATGTCGCCGTACTGCCGCGGTCCCTGGCCCTGTGCGAGCACGGTGCCGGGGGAGCAGTTCGAGCCGGTGCAGCTGTAGTCGTAGTCGTGAACCTCGACGCAGTTGCCGCTCGCCTGCGCCGTGCCGCAGTTCTTGGCGGACCCGGCGGCCTCGAGAACCGCGTTGGTGCGATCCACGATGCCGGTGTTCGGGTCGGTGAAGAAGTGCTTGTAGGCCTCGTCGAAGCCCTGCGAGAAGTACCACACGATGGGCTTCGTGGGATCGAAGCGGATCACCTGCTCCTGGCCAGCGAGCATGCCCGTGTTCGGGTCCAGGTTCTGGGTGATGTTCTGCAGGAAGCCGTACTTGTGCTGGATGGGGTCCTTCTCGGCGATGGTCAGCGGCTTGTACGTGACCTGGTTCAGCGGCTTCATGCGCTCGAGCGAGTACATGAGGTTGAAGGTGACGCTCTCCTTGCCGAGCGCGGCGGCCTCCTGGCCGAGGTCGCCGTAGGCGAAGGTGCAGTTCGGGTCATCCCAGATCAGCGGCAGGGTGACGCTCACCGTCCACTGCATGTAGTTGTTCGCCTCGTCCACGATGAACGAGTTCGGCACGAGGGTCGTGGAGACGTTGGCCTGGTCGACGCAGTTGCTCAGCAGGTTCCAGGTGGCCTCGCCCAGCGGAGCCAGGTCGGCCATGTCGTTCTTGTCGAAGTTGACCTGGACCCACTCGCGCTGCTGCCAGGGGGCCTCCTGGTTGACGACGTACTGGTTCGTCAGCTCGCCGTCCAAGTTGACGTAGTACATGAGGTCGACGTTCTGGATGGGCCAGGCATTGACCACGGCCGGGGTGACCTCGGGCGACTGCGGGTCGGTCGCCGATTCCTCGCGCGTGGACACCATCTGCAGCTTGTCCTCGGTGATCACGAAGCGGATCGGGATGGCGCCCGAGTCGATGCCCGGCGACAGCCCGAAGGTGGAGCTGCCGAGCGGGTTCGGCGTGGACGTCTGGACGATGGTGCCCTTGAGCCACCAGCCCGGGTCGGGCGTGGTGGAGTTCGCGGCGCCGACCAGGAAGTCCTTTCGGACGTACTGGTTCTCGTTCAGGACCGCGTTACGCGACGGGCGCGTCTGTACGCAGCTCCCTGTGGCCAGGAACGCGGCCGCGAAGGCCACGAGGCGCAGGATGCGGTGAGCCATGGTGCCGTCCTCTCTCGAAATGCGGTTCATGTCGCGGGTCTCGAAATGTGTGCAGTTCATGGCTCACTCCTCGAACGGAAGGTTCGGCACGTACACCTGGGCGCCGACGATGCGGCCGAGGCCGCCGCCCTGCGTCACCTGGAGCCGTACGCCGTACAGGGTGGAGTCGATCAGGTTGACGAAGGTGTCGTAGGGACTCCAGCGGACCACGATGCCGCAGTCGGCGTACGCCTGGGGCACGGAGTTCAACCAGTTCAAGACGGCCTGGGTGGGGGTGTACATGCGCACCGCGAGGATCGGCGGGTTGGCCGCGGGCTCGTAGCACATGAAGACGTCGCCGAGGAAGTCGGTGCTCTCGGCGGCCATCTCCTCCATGCCGCCGTTGACGATGTTGTAGTCGAGCAGACCGGTCACGGTGATGCCGGTGAAGTCGGCAGAGGCGGTCTGGACGAAGTAGTCCAGCATGCTGTTGCCGTAGTCGGCGACGTCGAACCCGTTCAGCGGCTGGTTCGGGGTCCAGTCGACCATCTCGGTCCAGGGCGTCGCGCCACCGACGCCGGGGAAGCCGCCGTCCGGCACCTCGTAATTCAGCAAGATCTGCTGGGGGCCGGCGTAGGTGCCATCGACCGTGAGAGCCGAAGTGGGCGCTTGCGTGTAGGAGAGGGTGAGCGGCGTCCCGACGCCGGTCGAGGCATAGGCGATGGCGCCGGCGTAGTCCGAGGCATGGATGATCGCCCCGGTCAGATCGGGCAGACCATCGATTCCTGCGGCCCCCGGGCCGAACGAGTTGAGCAGCGCGCTGCCCCAGACGTTGGTGAAGAGGGCGTTGCTGGCCTGCGCGACGGCGAAGCCCTGTGGCTGGATCGAGGTGTAGAGCGCGGTCTCACCGCGGTACAGGTATCTGTTGACGTCGTAGGCATCCATGATGCCGTCCTTGACGTCGGCGGTGAAGGTCACGTCGGTGGGCGGCTGTGCAGTCTCATTGGGATTGCAGAGCGGGACCTGGGGCACGATTCCGTTCGCCACAGGCGCCGGGCAGTGGTTGCTCGCGACCGACATGTCGCAGGTGCCGGCCGGGCAGGTGAACGCCGGCGGCGTCGGGGCGCCCTGCGGCAGCGGCGCTGGGGCGCAGTCGTTCGCGCCGTCGGGGCAGACGAAGCGGCGATCGACGTACTCGAAGGTCTCGAACTGGCCGTCCCCGAGCGAGTCGAAGAAGAGGTCGTTGAGCTGGATCGGCATCGGCGATCCGACCGTGGGCGGGCCCCACTCCGAGACCGGCATCGAGATCGAGCCGTTGGGACCGAAGGACCCCACACCGGTCGACGCTTCCAGCGTCTGGATGGTCGCGTAGCCGTACTGCTTGAAGAAGAAGCGCGCCGAGGGCGTCCCGCCCGCGCCGCCCTGCATGTCGAGGGGGAGGAGCGCCTGGTTGCCGCCCGCGACCGCGGCGATGACCTGGAGCTCGGACTGCGGCAGGATGTTGTTCTCCACGCAGAACTGCGGCAGCGTGAGCGTCGTCACCGTCGCCGCGGGATCGTTGAAGTCGGCCTGCACACCCGCCGGCCCCTGCTCCGCGAGGTCGACGACCTCCTTGCCGGTCATCGGCTGGGTGGTCCCGTCGCCCAGCGTCACGACGCTCTGGGCGCCGATCTGGTTGAGGGACATGGCGTCGATGCACCACGCGCCGGTCTGGTGGCCCATCTTCATGCCCAGCGTGTAGTTCGGGTCGATCTGGCTGACGATGGGGCCGATGTCGACCGGGTCGTCGTAGTTCGGGGTGCCGTCGCTCTTCGGCGTGATGTCGGCGCTGAGGAGCTGCTCCATGCCGGTGCACCCGACTGGCAGCACGCCCGGAATCCCGGCCACGTAGGCCGCGCCGACGTTGGCGTTGAACCAGGAGGTCGTCTCGAGGTTCCCCGAGGAATCGCGGGGCGCGATGCAGCTCTGGATCTGCTGCGCCAGGGTCGGCGGCGCCGGCGTGCCGCCGTCGGGATCAGCCGGGATCCAGACCGCGCAGTTCGGGTTGGTCGGGCTGTTGCTGCAGACCTCGCTCTCGATGGCACCGATGGAGAGGGTCCGGTAGTCGTCGTACAGGGCGCCCGCGCCAGCCAGGGTCTGGTACTGCGCGACGACATTACCGTTCGCGTCGGTGCTGTAGGACCAGTCGTTCGCGAGGAGGCCGAGGGTGTACTGGTCGACGTTCATCTCGAACGACTGGTCCGCCGGCTGTGGACAGCCCGCCGCCCCTTCGTTGGCCGCGGTGGCGCAACCCGAGAGCGGCGCGTCGACCAGGACCTGTGGCGGGTTCGCGGGTGTCGCGTAGCCGAGCCGGTCGATCGCGGAGAAGCTCATGTCGACGCCGACGATATTGAACTGAATCGTCTCCTCGTCGTGCGACAGGTTGCTGAAGAGCTCGAGCTGCTCGGTGGTGTTGGCGGAGGCGTCGGTCGAAGTGGCGACACAATCGTTGAGGAAGTCGCCATAGCTCATGCCCAGCGACAGCGCGCATGTCTGGCCGCTGGGCGTCGAGAACGGGATGGTCGTGGGGCCGACGTTGTCCAGCTTGAGGACCGGGTTCGCCGACGAGAAGTTCATGATCTGCGCGAAGTTCACGTCGATGCGGTTGATGGCGTTCGAGGTGATCGTCCCGAACGTGTACGGGTTCACCCACAGAGCGATGCCCAGGGGCTGGATGGCGAAGTAGGCGTAGTTGCCCGAGGGGAACGTGCCGATGATGCAGGCGCCGGTCTGGTTGCAGGTCTGGCCCGCGGGCTCGGTGGGATAGCCCGGGAAGAAGGTGGCCATCGCAGCGCGGTACATGCTGTCGAAGATCGCCATGGAGGCCGGCACGCCCTGGCTGGCCCCGAGCCAGTCGAGATTCGGCACGGCCGTATTCGTCCCGGTGGTGTTGTCGAGGACGTAGATCGGGGTGACACCGTCCACGGCGACCGTGTAGGTCGTGCTGCCGTCGAGGCTCGTCATGGTCAAAGTGCCCTGGTACTGACCACCGAGGCCGGGGCCGATGCCCAGGTAGTCGATCTTGTGCGTGGGCACGTAGTATTCCGCCGTGACCGAGCCGCCGTTCCAGTAGACGCTGAGGTAGTTGGCCTGGCCGAACAGGTCGGACTCCGGCGTGCCCTGGCAGTTGCCGCCCGCGTTGGGAATGAACGGATCGGCGCTGGTGATGCCCGGGCCGCTGGTGATGGCGGTCCCGAGGTTCGGCCGAGACTCGGCCTGCTCGATGGTGAGCCCTTGCCACGTGGTGCCGCCCTGGCCGTCGGCCCCGGCGATGTTGAGGCCGGCCACCTGGTTCGGAGCGAGGATCGGTTCGTTGTTCAGCACCCCGTTCTGCACCGCGATCTCCGCCGGCGTGCAGATCTCGTTCGAGTTCTGTCCGCCCGAGCCGAGGGCGCCGCCGCCGTCTGCCGCGAAGGGCGCCGTGGCACTGGTGGCAGTGCCGCCGGGCACCGTGGGCAGGCCGCCGTCTCCGGGCGCCGCGCGGCCGTCGTTCCACGTCGCGTTCGGCGCGGGCGGCGAGTAGGTCTGGTTCGGGCCGTCGTTGCAGCCGGCGAAGCCGAAGGCCAGCGTGACCAGCGAGGTGGAGACCGCGAGAGTGAACCGGCGCATGATCGCTCCTTGTTCCGTTGCTTGCTTCAGTAGGTGAGGTCCAGCGAGAAGTAGACCTGCGACGCCTCGGGGTAATACAGGTACAGGTTCGAGGCGCCATCGATGAGGTCGGTGGTGTAGCCGGCGGTGGGATCGCCTTGGGCGTAGGCCACCAGCGCCTCGGCCTTGACGCCGGCCAGCTTCGGGAAGTCGTACTTCAAGTACACGTCGTAGCCGTAGTCTTGCTGCAGGGGCTGCCCCGAGTAGATGGGGTTCGTCTCGATGCCGTAGTACGGGCCCGGCGTGGTGGCGTTGGGCTCGCCGGGCTGCCCCAGCGGCTGGCCGGTGGGGTTGTAGAAGGCGGTGTAGCCCGTCTCGACGTCGACGCCGAGCGCGAGGGCCGGGTGGTAGGGCAGCTGGCCCTCGACGTTGAGGCGAGCGCCGGCACGCGCGTACGGGTTCGGCGTGGAGCCGCCGATCATGCTGCTGTACTGCTGCCAGTAGTAGTCTCCGAAGACGCGCAGGTCGACGTAGACGTATTTCGCGAAGGTGCGGCTCAGCGAGACGCGAAGCTGCGGCTCGGTGATGAGGCCCATCTTGTAGCTCAGGTTCGAGAACGGTGCGCTCACCGACGCCGAGGCGTCGAGGTTGAGCTTCCAGGGCAGCGCGAAGTGGTGCGTGTAGCGCAGCAACCCGTCGTCCGGGCTGAAGCCGTCCGGACCGCCGGGGTTGTAGAGGTGGAACAGGTACATGCCCAGGACGACGGCGAGCTTGTCGCTCGGCGTGATGTAGTAGGTGGCGCCGGCGTAGAAGTAGTTGAACTCGACCTCGGCGCCACCGGTGCCCACCGAGCCGTCGCCCTCGAAGTTGTTGCTCGCGAGGAACGCATGGTTTTCCCAGCCGAGCTCGAACTTGAAGCGCTTGAGCGCGAGCGGACCGCCGGTGCCAAAGCTCCGGTCCACGCTCTCGCCGGCCTGCTCGGAGCTCGACGACGGACCGCTGGACTTGTCCGAGGGCGCCGACGTGTCGCCGTGCTCACCCTTGGTGGTGTCGCCCTTCTCGGCGGTGGCGAAGGCGGTTCCGGCGAAGCAGAGGATCGAGAGGGCCACGGCCGCCGTTCTCACGGGGAATACCTCCACGCCGCCACCAGTTCGTGTCCGAAACTTCATGCGCTCGTCATCCAAGAGCACGCGCATGTAGCACCCGGCTCCCACAAAGGCAAGTGGGTACCCGCTCTGGTTGTCTGACATTTTTGTCAAGATCGCTCACCCGGCGTCGGCCCCGCAGCTGCCAGGGTTCTGCGAGAAGGCCTCGGCGCAGGCAGGCGAGAGAGCGCTCCCCCCGTCGGCCGCCGTGGTCGCCGAGGCCGCGCAGGAGTCGTAGGTTTGCAGCTCCGCGAACGTGCACGCGTTGCTCGCGGCGTACTCGTTCTGGCACTTCGCCGTGGCCTCGAGCACCGCGCGATCGGCCTGCGAGCACGACTTCAAGTTCGTCTCGCACGCGTTCTGATCGAAGCAGGGCGAGTAGCCGCCGAAGAAGCCCTGATCGCTGGCGGCGCAGCCCGCGATGTAGTTGGCGACGTTCTGCGCGGCGGACGCGCCGTCGCTGCAAGGGTCGGAGGCGCAGGCCAAGAGGAGGCACAGCGCGGCTCCCGCAATCTTCCCTCTCGAGGATCTCATGGGGCCGCAGCGCTTAGCACGGTTCGCGGAGCGCGGCGAGAGGATCGTCTCGCGGGCTCGGCGCGGTGTCAGGCCAAAGGCGTCGAAGTCCTCCGCTCGTCGGCGACGATCGCTCGCCAGCCCGCGAGCGAAGGTCGATGATGCGAGGCTGCGGTGGGTCACCGCACCCGTGCAGGAAGGTCGGCAAGGCGGTTCGGAGGGAGAACAGGTCGGTCCCTCGCGAAAGAAACGAACGCTTCTGCGCGAGGCTCTCGTTCCTTTTCGAAAGGAGTGACCGCTTCTGCGAAAGGAGATCGCTCCCCTTCGAAAGGAGTGACCGCTTCTGCGAGAAGAGATCGTTCCCTTTCGAAAGGAACCACCTCCCTTGCGAGAGGAGCTGGTTCATCTTCGAAGGGAACAACCCCTTCTGCGAGAAGAGCTCGTTCCTTTTCGAAAGGAACGACCGCCTCTGCGAGAAGAGGTCGTTCCTCTTCGAAAGGAACGACCGCCTCTGCGAGAAGAGCTCGTTCCTCTTCGAAAGGAACGGCCGCTTCTGCGAGAGGAGCTCGTTCCTCTTCGAAGAGAACTACTGCCTCGTCGAGAGGAATTGGTTCGCCTTCGAAGGGGGTGACCCCGCTTCTTCGATAGGAACTCGCACCAACTGCGGCGGGTGCGGGGTAGCCTGCCCGTCTGGCGTTTGTTCTAATGCCGCTTGTGGCTCGTAGGAAGCTAGGCACCCTGACGTGCTTTCTGCCCCTGTTGACCACGTGCTCGCCCAACTCGCTTGCGCCGGAGAACCTCCCCGCGGCCGTAGGTCCCGGCTCCGTGGATGCCGGCGGCTTCGGAGTACTGCTCCCGGACGCTGGCACTGGCTGGTTCGTCCCGAGCGGTGGAGACGCCGGCCTGCTGCCTTGCAGTAGCCCGGTCCAGTGCCTCTACGTCGACGACGCCGGCGGGGAAACCGTGGCGCCGTGCCTCGCTTGCCCCTCCGCCGAGCTCTGCGAGTACTTCGCGACCAGCGAGGAACATTCGGGCGTCTACCCGGGTGCGTGCCGCGCCGTTCCGGACGGGTGCACGCTGGGGGACATCTGCGACTGCGCGCCCTATTTCACCTCGCAAGCTCCGCCGGCGACCGGCCTCGTCGGCTTCGACGCGGGGTCACTCGGCGATCTCGTTTGCTACCGCTGTGCCGAGACGCTGCCGTACGGAGACGCAGGTCCTCCGACCGTCTATTGCACCCTCGCCCTGCCCTGACCTGTGAAGCCCGCAGCCTTCATGTTGCTGGCCGTTGTGGCTTCCGCCTGCAAGCCGCCTTCGCCGCCCGGGGACGGCGGCCAGACCGATGGTGGGCAGACGGATGGCGGGCAGGATGCAGGGCGAACGCCGGGTGCCGACGGAGGGCGGGACGGCGGGGATGGCGGATGTGGATCCGACCTCGATTGCCAGGCATCGCTCACGGGGAGCGTTTGCACCGCGGGCGAATGCGCCTGCCCGCCGAGCGACGGCGGTGCAGAGACGGCGTGCGGAGGTGCATGCGTCGACACCCTGGCCGACCCCGCGAACTGCGGTGCCTGCGGCTTCGCGTGCCCCGCGTCTCCGACGGACGCTGGCCCCAGTGCTTGCATTCGCGGGCGTTGCCTGATCACCGTGACCCAACAGCCCGCCAGCGGCTTGGCCCTCTGGGGACCGGCTTTGTTTGGCACGAATTTCGGCGCGAATCCCGGGGAGCCAATCGTCTGGCAAGTCGACCTGGAGGGGGGAGGCCTCTCGCCGGTCTCGGCGGAGAACCAGGAGAACCAATGGGCAGAAGCCCCCTTTGTGGACGGAAGGGCGCTCTGGTGGTTCGGGGCCAACTATGGGATCGCGTCGACATCGCTAGATGGTGGCCCGTTCTCTCTGGTCCAGGCGCATGGGGAACAAGGATCCTACGTCGACGCCGAATGGCTGTACTCCGGACCGCCCTACCAGGCCGGGGACATCGTCCGCTTGCCCCGAGCTGATCCTTTGGATGGCGGACGGGTTCTGCTCGCCAGTGGGGCAACCGCCTTCGTCATCGACGACGGCTATCTCTACTGGGCCGCCTCGGGCTCTCCTCCGAAGTGTACGGATGGCGCCATCCTTGCTCGCCCCCTGTCCGGCGGCCGGCCTCGCGTGCTGGCAGCAGGCCAGCACCAGCCCACGGCTCTGACATTGGACCAAGGGAATCTCTACTGGCTGAACCTGGGCGAGTACGGCTGCGTCCCGGGCGCCATCCCCCAACCCGGAGACGGCACCCTCATGGCGGTGGCCCGAGACGGGGGCGCGACCGTCACCCTGGCGTCGTCTCTGACATGGCCAGGGACCCTGGCGCTGGGCCGCACAACGATCTTCTGGACCGACAACGTGCTGTCCCAGACCGACGTGAGAATCGAATCGATCCGGATCGATGGAGGGGCGCCCACGCTGCTGGTCGGGGGACAGCCGTCCGTCAGCCCCCCGGCGCTGGTCGCCACCTCGGGGACGCTCTTCTGGAACGACACGGGGACCCCCGACGCAGGCTTCCAGGACGGACGGGTCATGGAGCTTCTACCGGTTGCAGCCGCGGCTCCGGCACCAACGCGCGGCCTCGGCATGCCTTGCGTCAGTGCCGGCGAATGCGAGAGCGGCGCGTGCTGCGCGGGGACCTGCACGAATGAGGAGGCCGACCTCGCCAACTGCGGAGCGTGTGGGGCTTCCTGCTCTGCCGGACAGGCCTGCGACGCAGGGCGCTGCGGGTACGATTGTGCCCGGACGGCCCCTGCGTGCTTGACCTGTGCCCCTGGGGCTTCAACGGCCTGCCTGAATGCGGGCGGCACCTGTCTCCCCGCGCAGCGGGACCTCGACGGCTGCGATGATGGAGGCTGTGGGTTCATCTGCGCGGCGGACTGCTCCGCTTCTGGCGCTTGCCCAGGCGGTTTCGTGTGCACGCCCTTGGGCGTCCCCGCGGATCTCGGGATCTGCGCCTGCGGCGGCCCTAGCCTGGTAGGAACTCCGTGCTGGTGTGCCGACGGCGGCCTCGTGGGGACCGCCGGTTGCCGTACGACAGCCGACTGCCCGGCAGATACCTGCACCGACGCCGGGGCCTGCACGGAGACCGGCAGCCCGTGCGGCGCCGACCTCGATTGCCCAACGCCGGCATGCTTCCTCGGCGAGTGCGTGCTCGGCTACGGTTGCCTGCCGGCCATTCCTTTCTCGTGCGGCGACGCGGGAATTTGCCCCGGCTAGGCCCCGTCTACCGCTACAAGCAGTTCCTCCAGGATCGGCCGAGCAAGACCCCCATCGAACGCGCCAACCAGGTCTCACGGGCTGGCCACGAGAATCAGCGGCGGGAGGCCAGCAGCACCTCTACCTCTTCAGCGGCGGTCTCGCCGAAGAGACGGTCGATCATCAGGATGAAGTTGCGATCGAGACGAACCGGGTCACCAATTGCGTGGGCCATCTCGTGCACGTAGCGCCTCACGAGGACGTCCCTGTCGAGCGCGAGGCGCCCGTGTAGCTGCTCGATCGCAGCGAGGTCGTTCTCGTAACCTCGGACGCTCTTGCTGAGTGCCAAATCGTGCTGTTCGAGGGCAAAGATCGACAACCTCGGCAGCTCCGGCATCACGCGAATCAAGCGCTCCCCGCTGTTCTCGGGCCAGTCGCCGACGCTCCCGCCGAGCGGAGACACCTGGATGGGAAGCCCGGTGCTCGCTTGCGCCTTCTGAATGGCGTCTGCGACGGCGTCCAGATCCGTCTCGAACGTGTCGATGTCCGAGGTGCTCAGGAGGACACCGTAGGCGAGAGCGATGGCGCCTCCGCCCATGACCTTGAGCTCGGCGGTTCGCGCGAGATGTGCGTCCACCGCTCTCAGGAAGACGCGCAGGTCTCCCGGCGTGTAGCTACGCATCGACGTGCTTCTCGTACATCGACTTGAACGCGCCGAGGCCCATGTTCATGCGCAAACCCCACCGCCTGGCCACGGCCGGTGTGTTCTGGCTCGCAGCTTCGCGCGCTGCCGGCGAGGATTCGACGAAGAAGCTGCGCGCACCCTCGGCGCATCGACGATCCCGAAAGCGTGACGCCCAACGTTTCAGGCGCCGGTCACCCGACAGCGATCCCGTCAGATCCAGGAAGAACCCGACCGCCTGCTTTTCGCTCGAATCACGGGCGAGGCGCAGGAGCCGGTCGACGTCGAGGTGCCGGTCTCGCACCGATCGATGGAAGCACAGCGGCAGGACGCGAGCGACCGTCGGATCCCGGTGCGACAACGCGGCGCCTCGCACGAGCGCGGCCTCGACCTCCGAGACATCGACCGGGGGATCGAGGAGAGGAGCGCCAAGCGTCCTCAGCTCGCCACGCGTACGCACCGCTGCAGGGTCGGCAGCCAGCATCGATGGAACCGGCCGCGACAGTTCGTGCAGCACCTGGGCAAACGGCGAGGCCTCGTTGGCTCGGAAGACCTCGGCAGCGTTCTCCCGCCTCGAGACGACGAGGCCGAGCAGCTTCATCGCCTGCAGTTCGCGGTGCACGCTCGCAAAGGCGACGTGCGCTTGCTGGGCCAGCGCAGAAGCCGAGCCGGACGCCCCCTGTCTCCACAGTAGCGTCAGCAACCGGCGGCGAGCCTTCGAGGTGACGAGGTAGTCGAGCACCGCAGAAATATATCTCATTTTTTGATAACATCAAGTCGCCTGGGTGAGGATGGCAGCGACCGACCGCGGCCACAGGCCTTCCGGTTCCGACGGCTGCAGGTCTTGCTCCAGCCGTTGGCAGCGGAAAGCGATTGTCGAGGCGGCCTCGCCGGCCTGCTAGACTGCGCGGATGCTCGCCGCGCTGCTGGCCCTGTTCCTCTCGGCGCCCCCTGCCCTCCCTTGCCGATGCGCCGCCACGCTGCCACCGCTCGCGCCGGGTGCGCCCGCTCCGAAGGTCCTGGCCTCGCTCACGCTGGCCGCCACCGGCGACGTGATGATGCACGAGGCGGTGAAGGACGCCGCGGCGGCGCAGGACGTGCGCGTGAAGGGGGCGTCCACCAACCACGACGGCTTCGACGGGCTGTTCAGCGCGGTCGCGCCCGAGCTGCACCGCGTGGACCTGGCCTTCGGGAACCTCGAGTTCCCGGTGGCGCCGAAGGCCGGGCGCGGCACGAAGCCGTTCGTGTTCAACGCGCCGCCCATCGTGCTCGCCGCGGTGAAGGCCGCGGGCTTCGGCGTGGTCTCGTGCGCGAACAACCACGCCTTCGACCAGGGGCGCGCGGGCGTGGCCGAGACGGTGGCCAACGTGCTGGCGGCGGGGCTGCAGGAAGTGGGCGCGGGGCGCGACCGGGCCGAGGCGGAGCGCGTGGTGTACCTCGAGGTGCACGGCATCCGGCTCGCGTTCATCGGCTTCACCGCGCGCTTCAACCAGAACCTCGACGTGGACGATCCGAAGGCGCCGCGGGTCGCCCCGGCGGACCCGGCGGAGATGACGGCCGCGATCGCCGCCGCGCGCAAGCAGGCCGACTTCGTGATCGTGTCGATCCACTGGGGCACCGAGTACGCGAAGGTGCCCGACCCCGGCGAGGCGGAGCTCGCGCACGCGCTGGTGGACGCGGGCGCCGGCCTGATCCTCGGGAGCCACCCGCACGTGCTGCAGCCGCTCGAGCTGTACCCGGCGGCGGACGGCCGCGTGGCGCTCGTGGCGTACTCGCTCGGCAACTTCATCTCGAATCAGAGCCGGCTCTACGCGCCCGGCGTGAACCCGGACAGCCAGGCCGACACGCGCGACGGCGTGCTGCTGGAGGTGACGCTCGAGAAGCGGCAGTACGCGGCGGGCCCGCCGCGCGTGGAGCTCGGGCCGGTGACGCTGGTGCCGCTGTGGACCGACAACAACGCGCTCGCGCGGCAGCGGAACGCGAAGCTGCCCACGCAGATCCACGTGGTGCCCATCGACGCCACGGTGGCGCGGGCGCAAGGCGAGCTCGCGACGGCGCTGGCGGCGAAGATCCCGGACGCCGCGGTAGTGGCGAGGCTGCAGCGCCGCATCGCCTTTCTCCTCGAGCAGCGCGCGCGCATCGCGGACCGGCTCGGCGCGCAGTTCACCGAGCTCGCGCCGGCCACGCCCGCGGCCCCGTAGGCCACGGCCACCCGCGGGAGCCCCGCGGTCGGCTTTGGTCGGGCCACCGCCGGGTCAGGGCAGCTCACGGGCCCGTCGAGTCAGGGAACGACCGCGTCCGTCCAGGTCGCCAGCGGTTCGTGCCCCTTCGCGGCCGGGTTCGCAAGTGCTTCCAACGAGTTAGGGGCTGTCACGGCCCGGTCCGTGGAGGTCACCAGCGCGCTGAGTCCTGCCACCAGCGGGTGCGTCGAGGTCGCCAACCCCTTGAGTCCACTCGTGGGCGGGCCAATCGAGGTCAACCGCGCGTGGGCTCCCCCCGCGGCCGGGTCGATCGAGGTCGCGAGGGTCCTGGGTGCTGCGTTGCGAGCCCCCGCGCGGGTCTCCGCGACGCCCGAAGCCTTCCAGGCTGCGTGCCAGCGGCTCTCGCGCTCGTACGATCGCGCCCAGAAGGCGCGCGAAGGCTTCCACGACGCGTGCAATGTCTTCCACGACGTGCATGAAGGCTTCCAGCACGCGCGCAAACGCTTCCACGAGGCGTGCGAGGTCTTCCACGACGTGCATGAAGGCTTCCAGCACGCGTGCAAACGCCTCCACGACACGCGCAATGTCTTCCACGACGTGCGCGAAGGCTTCCAGCGCACGTGCGAAGGCCTCCACGACGCGTGCAAGGTCTTCCCCGACGTGTGCGAAGGCTTCGAGCGCGCGTGCAAACGCCTCCACGACGTGCGCAACGGCCTCCACGACGCGCGCTCGAACCGTTTGCGCGCGTTCAATGTCTTCGCGCGCGTGCGCCAGGGCCTCCAGCCCACGTTCCAGAGGTCGTCGAGCAGGCGCTGGAAGACCTTGCGCGGGTTCCAGAAGGCCGCGGGCGTCTCCAACGAAGCCGCGAGCGCGTTCTAGAACCCGGCGAGCACGCGCCAGACCCTCCACGCGAGAGGCTGGAGGTTCCCGCGCCCGCGCCAGGGTTCGTCGAACGCGCGCAAACGTTCATTGCGCAGGCTGGAGAAGCCATTGCGCATGTGTTGGAGGCCCTTGCGCACGCGCTGGAAGGCTTCGCTCACGCGCTGGAGGATTTCCCGCACCTGCTTGAAGGGCTCACGCACGCGCTGGGGGCCTTCGCGCGCGTTCAAGAGCCTTCCCGACCTGCGCCAGACGTCCTTCGACGCGCGCCAGGCCTCCTTCGCCGTGCGCTGGACCGATGACGGCTCGTTCAACGAGCTCCATCGCCCGTCCAACGAGCTCTCTCCCCCGCGATGGAAGGCCTTCGCCGTGCGCTGGAGGCTCGCGAACGCGCGCTCCAAGACCCACGGCCTGCGCCAGAGCCCATGGCACGCGCGCGACGGGCCCCAGCGCGTCTTCCATGAAGCTTTCGACGCGCGCCAGAAGACCCCGACGCTCGCCGCTGCGGGCCGCAGACCGTTCGAGACCGGACCGACCGGTTACTTCTTCTTCGCCGGCGCCTTCTTGGCCGCGGGCTTCTTCTCGGCCTTCTTCTCGCCCTCGGCCTTGTCTTCCTTGGCCGACGCCTTCGCGGCGGCCTTCTTCTTGGGCTCGGGCTTGGCTTCGGCCTTGCCGGTGGACTTCGCCTTGGCGGCCTCGCCCTTCGCGGGCTTCGCCGTCTTGGCGCCGGTCTCCGGGGTCTCCTTCGGGGAGCGCTCCACCAGCTCGAGGATCGCCATCGGCGCCGCGTCGCCCAGCCGGTGCCCCAGCCGCACGATGCGCGTGTAACCGCCCGCGCGGCTTGCGAAGCGCGGGCCCAGCGTGGCGAAGAGCTTGCTGAGAGCGTCGCCGTCGCGGAGCGTCCGGCCCGCCAGGCGGCGGTGGTGCAGCCCGGCCCGCTTCGCCAGCGTGATCATCTTCTCCGCCAGCCGCCGGGCCTCCTTGGCCTTGGGCAGCGTGGTCTGGATCCGCTCGTGGTGAATCAGCGCCGCGACGAGGTTGCCGAGCAGCGCGTGCCGGTGCTCGGTGGTCCGACCGAGCCTTCGCCCCATGTTCTGGTGCCGCATGACTGCCTCCTCAGGGCGAAAGCCCGTCTGACGATCTACTGCTCCGCCCCGGTGGACTTCGGCTGCCAGCCCTCGAGCTTCATGCCGAGCGACAGACCCATCTCCGCCAGGATTTCCTTGATCTCCTTCAGCGACTTGCGGCCGAAGTTCTTGGTCTTGAGCATCTCGGCTTCGCTGCGCTGCACGAGGTCGCCGATGGTCTTGATGTTGGCGTTCTGCAGGCAGTTGGCCGAGCGCACCGAGAGCTCGAGCTCGTCGACCGAGCGGAAGAGGTTCTCGTTGAGCTTCTGGTCGAGCACCGGCGAGGCCACCGGCAGCGGCTCCTCGGTCTCGTCGAAGTTCACGAAGATCGAGAGCTGCTCCTTGATGATCTTGGCGGCGAACGCGACGGCGTCCGGCGGGCTCACGCTGCCGTCGGTCCAGACCTCGAGCGACAGCTTGTCGTAGTCCGTCACCTGGCCCACGCGGGCGTTGGTGATCTGGTAGTTCACCTTGCGCACGGGGGAGAAGAGCGCGTCGATGGGGATGGTGCCGATGGGCGCGCCGGGGATCTTGTTCTTCTCGGCCGAGACGTAGCCGCGGCCGCGCCGCGCCGAGAGCTCGAGGCTGAGCTTGCCGCCCTCGCTCAGGGTGCAGATGTGGTGGCCGGGGTTCAGGATCTCCACCTGGTCGTCGACCTGGATGTCGCCGGCCTTGATCTCCTTCGGCCCCTGCGCCTCGATGCGCAGCGTCTTCGGCTCGTTGGTGTGGATCCGGAGGAGGACCTCCTTGAGGTTCAGGACGATGTCGGTCACGTCCTCGGTGACCTCGGGGATGGTCGTGAACTCGTGATCCACGCCCTCGATCTTCACCGCGGTGATGGCCGCGCCCTGCAGCGACGAGAGCAGCACGCGCCGCAGCGAGTTGCCGAGGGTGATGCCGAAGCCGCGCTCGAGCGGCTCGGCGACGAACTTGCCGTACTTGTCGGTGAGGGAGTCCTGCTCGATGGAGAGGCCGCGCGGCTTGATGAGGTCGCGCCAGTTCTTCGCTGCCATTGCGTCTGCCATGGGTCACTGCCTTTCGAGAAAGCCCGCCCCCGGATCCACGCGCGAGCCACCGGGCCCATCCCCGGAGGCCGCGCACCACTCCGGGTGTGCGGGCGCCAACTGCTTCGGCCCTGCTACTTCGAGTACAGCTCGACGATCAGCTGCTCCTGGATCGGCATCGTCAGGTCTTCCCGCGCCGGCTGCGCCTTGACGGTGCCCTTGAACGCCTTCTTGTCGAGCTCGAGCCAGGGCGGGATGCCGCGGCGGTCCACCGCCTCGAGCGACTCCGAGATGCGCACGATCTTGCGGCTCTTCTCGCGGATCTCGATGGTGGTGCCGGGCTTCACCGCGAACGACGGGATGTTCACCGACTTGCCGTTCACGAGCACGTGGCCGTGGCGCACGAGCTGCCGCGACTCGTTGCGGGTGTCGGCGAAGCCGAGCCGGAACACCGCGTTGTCGAGGCGGAGCTCGAGGGCCTGCAGCAGGTTCTCGCCGGTCTTGCCCTTCTGGGCGGAGGCGCGGTGGTAGTAGCTGCGGAACTGGCTCTCGAGCAGGCCGTACATCCGCTTGACCTTCTGCTTCTCGCGGAGCTGTACGCCGTACTCGGAGAACTTGGTGCGGCCCTGGCCGTGCTGGCCGGGTGGGTAGGGGCGGCGCTCGATGGCGCACTTGTCGGTGTAGCAGCGCTCCCCCTTGAGGTACATCTTCAGATTTTCGCGCCGGCAGATGCGGCACGCGGAGTCGATGTAACGAGCCAAGGCTTTCTCCTAGACGCGGCGGCGCTTGGGCGGCCGGCAACCGTTGTGGGGAATGGGGGTGACGTCGCGGATCTCGGAGACCTTGAGGCCGGAGGAGGCGATGGCGCGCAGCGCCGACTCGCGCCCGGCGCCGGGGCCGCTCACGCGGATGGTCACGTTCTTGAGGCCGTGACCCATCGCCTTGGCGGCGGCGTCGCCCGCGGCCACCTGGGCGGCGAACGGCGTGCTCTTGCGGCTGCCCTTGAAGCCGCGCGAGCCGGCGCTCGACCAGGCGATCACGTTGCCGCTCACGTCGGTGATGGTGATCAGGGTGTTGTTGAACGTGGCCTGCACGTGCACGATACCGTTCAGGACGTTCTTCTTGACCTTCTTCTTCTTCTTGCCGCCCTCTTCTCCGGCAGCGGCACCGGCGGCAGCCGCCGCTTCGGGCGCGGCCGCGGGCTTCTCGGCGGTCTCTGGGGCTTTCTCTTCGGCCATCTCGGTTCCTTACTTTCCAGCCGGCGCGACGGCGGCCGGGCGGCGGACGATTCCACGCTTGGGGCCCTTGCGGGTCCGCGCGTTGGTGTGGGTGCGCTGGCCGCGCACGGGCAATCCCTTGCGGTGGCGGAGGCCGCGGTAGCAGCCGAGATCCATGAGCCGCTTGATGCTCATGGACACCTCGCGCCGCAGATCGCCCTCGACCTTGAGCCCCTGCTCGATGGCCTCGCGGAGCTTGCGCACCTCGTCCTCGGAGAGGTCCTTGGTGCGGATGTCCGGGCTCACCTGGGTCTGGGCGAGCAGCTTCTGGGCCGTCGTCTTGCCGATGCCGTAGATGTACTGAAGGCTGACCTCGATCCGCTTCTCGCGCGGCAGGTCAACGCCTGCAATTCGTGCCACTGGGTCGCTCCTTTAGCCTTGACGCTGCTTGTGGCGGGGATTCGCCGAACAGATGACGCGCACCACTCCCTTGCGGCGGATCACCGTGCACTTGTCGCAAATCTTCTTGACCGAAGCCCGTACCTTCATGGCCTACCCTTTCGCTACCACGGCGTTGGGGAGCCGGGGCATATAACATGCTGCGTCGGCGCTTGCAACCTCGGCCGCCTGCTGGCCCTCCAGGCCCGCCGCCACCCCCTCGGGGAGGGTCAGGATGGAGGCGCCCGTCTCGGTGACGGCCACGGTGTGCTCGAAGTGCGCGGAGCGCTGGCCGTCGGCGGTGACCGCGGTCCAGCCGTCCTCGAGGAGCAGCACGTCGGGGCTGCCCGCGTTCACCATGGGCTCGATGGCGAGCACCATGCCGGGCCTCAGGCGCGGGCCCGTGCCGGCGTCGCCGTAGTTCGGCACCTGCGGATCCTCGTGGAGGTGGCGGCCGATGCCGTGGCCCACGAAGTCGCGCACGATCGAGAAGCCATTCTTCTCCACGAGCGCCTGCACCGCGTGGCCGATGTCGTGGAGGCGCGCGCCGGGCTTGATGGCGGCGATGCCCGCGTGCATGGCGGCGCGGGTGACGTCGATGAGCTTCTGCGACTGCGCGTCCACGCGGCCCACCGGCACGGTGACGGCCGAATCGCCGTACCAGCCCTCGCACACCACGCCGAAGTCCAGCGAGAGCAGGTCGCCGTCGCGCAGCAGCCGCTTCTTGCTGGGGATGCCGTGGACGACCTCCTCGTTGATGGAGATGCAGACGCAGGCGGGGAAGCCCTTGTAGCCCTTGAAGGCCGGCTTCGCGCCCTTCTCGTGGATGAGCCGCTCGGCCACGCGGTCGATCTCGAAGGTGGAGACGCCGGGGCGGGCCATGCCGGCCATCTCCTGGAGGATCTCCCAGACGATGCGGCCGGACCGCCGCATGAGCTCGATCTCGGCGGCGCCCTTGATGTCGGCGGAGCCGCGGCTCATCGGGACACTGCCCGGGGCAGCGCTCCGACCAGCCGCGCGAACACGTCGTCCGGCGGCTGCCCGCCGTCGACTTCCTGCAGCAGGCCCTGCTTGCGGTAGAAGGCCTTGAGCGGCTCCGTCTTCTCGCGGTACTCGGCCATGCGCTTCTTGATCTGCTCCGGCCGGTCGTCCGGCCGCTGCACGAGCGCCGTCCCGTCGTTGTCGCAGACGCCGGGCTTCTGCGGGGGCGCGTTGACCAGGTGGTAGGTCGCGCCGCACTTGGGGCAGCTGCGGCGCTGCGTGTTCCGGTCGATGACGGTCTGGTCGCTCACGTCGATGGCCACCACGGCGTCGAGCCGGCTCCCCAGCCCCGCGAGCACGCGATCGAGGGCCTCGGCCTGGGGCACGGTGCGGGGAAAGCCGTCGAGCACGAAGCCGGCCTTGCAGTCTGGCGCCTGGAGCCGCTCGCGGATGATGCCGACGACGAGCTCGTCGGGCACGAGCGCGCCGCGGTCCATGAAGCCCTTGGCCTCGAGCCCGAGCTTCGTGCCCTGCTGGATGGCGGCCCGCAGGATGTCGCCGGTGGAGACGTGCGCGAGGCCGTACTTCTCGACCAGCCGCTTGGCCTGCGTGCCCTTGCCGGCGCCCGGGGGCCCTAGCAGCACCAGCTTCAAGCTACGCCGCCTCGGCGCGGCGCCGGATCCTGGGACCGCGCTTGGTGATGAACCCCTCGTAGTGGCGCGTGATCAGGTGGGCTTCGATCTGCTGCACGGTGTCGAGGGCCACGCCCACGACGATCAGCAGGGCGGTGCCGCCGAAGCGGAAGCTCGTGATCCCGGCCTGGGACTGCAACAGGTTCGGGAGCACGCAGACCGCCGACAGGTAGATGGCCGCGCCGAAGGTGATGCGCGACAGCACGTGGTCGATGTACTCGGCGGTCTTCTTGCCCGGCCGGATGCCCGGGATGTAACCGCCGTTCTTCTTCATGTTGTCGGCGACGTCGATGGGGTTGAACGTGACCGCCGTGTAGAAGTACGCGAAGAAGATCGTCAGGACCACGTAGAGCGAGTTGTAGAGCCAGTCGGCGCGGTTCATGTGCTGCCCGAACGCCGCCAGGATCGGGAACCACGACGCGAGCGTGGTCGGGAACAGCAGGATCGACGAGGCGAAGATCGGCGGCATCACGCCCGAGGTGTTGAACTTGAGCGGCAAGTGGGTCGACTGCCCCCCATACATCTTCTGCCCCTCGACCCGTTTCGCGTATTGCACGGGGATGCGGCGGTAGCCGGTCTCGGCGAAGACCACCGCCGCCACCACGACCAGCATGAGGACGCCCAGGATGACGAGCTCGAACTCGGTGATCTGGTTGTTCTGGTAGAGGGCCACCGTGGAGGCGATGGCCGAGGGGATGCGCGCCACGATGCCCGCGAAGATGAGCAGCGAGATGCCGTTGCCGATGCCGCGCTCGGTGATCTGCTCGCCGAGCCACATCACGAAGGTGGAGCCGGCGGTGAGCGTCAGCACGGTCATCAGCTCGAACGGCAGGCCCGGGTGCTGGACGATCTGCAGCGCCACCCCGGCGGCCTTGCGCGCGTTCTCGGGGTTCTCGAGGAAGCGGGCGATGCCGTAGCCCTGCGCGATGGAGAGCAGGATGTTGCCGTAGCGGGTGTACTGGTTGATCTTCTGCCGGCCGGCCTCGCCCTCCTTCTGCAGCTTCTCGAGCGTGGGGACGACCACGGTCAAGAGCTGGAGGATGATCGACGACGAGATGTACGGCATGATCCCGAGCGCGAAGATCGAGAACTGCTCGAGCGCGCCGCCCGAGAAGAGGTTGAACATGCCGAAGAGGCCGCCGGACTTGATCAGCTCCTGCATGGCCTCCCGGTTGACGCCCGGGGTCGTGACGAAGATGCCGATGCGGTAGATCGCCAGCATGCCGACCGTGAAGATCAGCCGGCGCCGCAGCTCCTGGATCTTGAAGACGTTGGCAAACGCGGCCAACTCAGATGACCTCCACCTTGCCTCCGGCCTTTTCGATCTTTTCCTTGGCGGAGGCGCTGAAGCGGTGCGCCCGCACGGTGAGGGCGCGGTCGAGCGCGCCGTCGCCGAGGATCTTCACGCCGTGGAGCTTCTGCCTCAGCAGGCCCGCCTTCTCGAGCGCCTCGGGGTCGACGACCGTGCCGGCCGCGAAGCGCGCCAGGTCGACAACGTTCACCGGGGCGAACTCCTTCCGGAACGGGTTCTTGAAGCCGAACTTCGGCAGGCGGCGCTGCAGCGGCATCTGGCCGCCTTCGAAGCCCTCGAAGTGCATGTTGCCGCTGCGGGCCTTCTGGCCCTTGCCGCCTCGCCCGGCCGTCTTGCCGAGGCCGGAGCTCTGGCCGCGGCCCACCCGCTTGCGTCTCTCGGACGAGCCGTGCGGCGCCTTCATTGCGTGCAGTTTCATGGTCGTTCCTCCTGCCTAGGCCTGCGCCGTGTGCTGCCGCCGGGGCTTCGGCACGTGGGGGCCGGCGACCCGCTCGCAGATCACGAGGTGGGTCACCTGCCGCACCATGCCGCGCACGGCCGCCGTGTCGGGGAGCACGCGCTCGTCGTTGACCTTGTAGAGCCCCAGGCCGGTCAGGGTGCGGCGGTGCCGCTCGGGGCGTCCCGCCCAGCTCTTCACCAGTGTCACTTTCAGCGCCATGGGGTCTCCTCGTAACGCCTGCGATGCAGCCAGTCAATCCGGGACGGGCCTCGCGTCCGTCAGTTCGCCCGTCCGGGCAGAATCTCCGCCACGTCCTTGCCTCGCAGCCGGGCGTGCTGCTCGGGGCTGCGGATCTGCTGCAGGCCGTCGACGGTGGCCCGGATCACGTTGTGCGGGTTCCGCGACCCCTGCGACTTCGTGAGGATGTTTCGAATGCCCACCGCCTCGAGCACCGCGCGAACCGCCCCGCCCGCGATGACGCCGGTGCCTTCGCCGGCGGGCTTGAGGAGCACCTGGCCGGCGCCGAAGTGGCCCTTGACCTCGTGCGGGATGGTCGAACCGGAGAGCGGCACCTCGAAGAGGTGCTTCTTCGCCTGCTCGCCGCCCTTGCGGATGGCCTCGGGCACCTCGTTGGCCTTGCCGAGGCCGACGCCGACGCGGCCGTTGCCGTCGCCCACCACCACGAGCGCCGAGAAGCTGAAGCGCCGGCCGCCCTTGACCACCTTGGCCACGCGGTTGATGTGGACGACCCGTTCGTTCAGCTCGAATTCGTTCGCGTTGCTGGGCATCTCGTCGTCTCCTTAGAACTTCAGACCGGCGGCGCGGGCGCCCTCGGCGACGGCCGCGACGCGGCCGTGGTAATCGAAGCCGTTGCGGTCGAAGACCACCTTCTCGATCTGCTTGTCGCGGCAGCGCTTCGCCACGATGCCGCCGACCTTCTTCGCCGCCTCCTTCTTGCCCTTCCCGCCAGCGACCTCGCCCTCGAGGCTGGAAGCGTAGGCGAGCGTCGCGCCCGTCGTGTCGTCGACGACCTGCGCGTAGATGTGCTTGAGCGACTTGTAGACCGAGAGCCGCGGGCGCTCCGGCGTGCCGGTCACGCGCAGGCGGATGTGCGCCTTGCGGCGATCGCGCTTCTCCTTCTTGACGTCGGTGATCACGTTCGCTCTCCTTTAGGCCGCACCGGTCTTGCCGACCTTGCGGCGGATGGTCTCTTCCGCGTACTTGATGCCCTTCCCCTTGTACGGCTCGGCCGGCCGGAGGCCGCGCACCTTGGCGGCGGTGCGGCCCAGGAGGTCCTTGTCGTGGCTCTTGAGCACGACCTCGCCCTGCTTGTCCGCCACCTTCACTTCCTTCCACTCGGCGGTGACGCCCTCGGGGAGCGGGAAGACGATGGGGTGCGAGAAGCCGATGGAGAAGTGAACCGCCTTCCCCTTGACCTCGGCCTTGAAGCCGACGCCGGCGATCTCGAGCGTGCGCTGGTAGCCCTGGGTCACGCCCGAGAGCATGTTGGACAGCAGCGAGCGGGTGAGCCCGTGCAGCGAGCGCGCCTCGCGGCTGTCGCCGTCCCGGGCGACCGTGATCTGCTTGCCGTCGGCGGTGACCTTCATCGGCCCCGCCACCTGAACGGTGCTCTTCCCCCTCGGGCCCTCGATGCGGACGAACTGGCCCTCCACGGCGACCTTCACCTTGTCGGGGATGGCGATGGGCTGTCTTCCGATGCGCGACATGACGTTCCTCGTTCCTTCGCTTTTCCGGCTACCAGACGGTGCAGAGCAACTCGCCGCCGACGCCCTTGGACTTGGCCTCGCGGTCGACCATCACGCCCTTGGAGGTGGAGAGGATGGAGATGCCCAGGCCGTTCAGGACCTCGGGC
>DATJNL010000020.1:0-3563 GCA_035508175.1 Myxococcales bacterium | reverse complement strand
ATGTCCTGACCGACGTGCACGACCTTCGGCTCGATGGAGAGGCCTCCCACGCCCTGCTCAATGCACCCGGCATTGAGGCCAGCGTGAGGATCGAACGTGGAGCAAGGCGGGGGGAGCGGACCGGGGTCCGCGGGAGCGGCGCCGGCCGCGCCGCGCACGGTTGTCACGGTCCCGGTCCCAACCAGCAGCGCCAACGCGAGCGCAACCGTCACTCGGTGCCTGTCCATGTCTCCTCCCCGGTCACAGGTGGATGCCTGGCCCGACCCACTACCTCAGCGGCTACACCGATCGCGATGTCCGAGCAGCAGTTCCTGCGCCCGGGAACATTTGAGGGGCCGAAGCGTGACGAGTCGGTTCGCCGGAATCTCCTGCGGGGCGCGGGAAGCGACCGCCAACCCCTCGATCCTCGCCTCGAAGCGATGCACAGGCCTCAACGAGTCGCCGGCGCCCGAGGTGCGAGCTCGATCGTCGCTGCGCCCCGCGCCGAGGATGCCCTTGCCGAGAGCGCCGCGGCTTCGCCGTCATGCGACGATTCCAGGACTCCTGACATAGAGCGAACGGGTTCCGCAGAAATCAACGGCTAGATCCTCGCGATCGGGCCTCAGCGATGGCAGAATTGATGTGTGGCAGTGACAGCGCTTCTGCGGGATGCTGGGATGGGCCCGGTGATGCGCGGGCGCCCGCTTCCGCTCGAGCCGGCTGGCTCGGTGAGGATCAACCACGCCGCTCAGCTGCTCGAGACGAACGAGGGCGGGGCGGTGTTCGTCTACGGGATGGCCACCTGGTGCTACGAGCCCGGTGACGTCGTCGGCCGGCGCCTCGCCGCGGTGCAGCTCGTCGAGACCTCGACCGCCGGTCCGACCGAGGTCGCCGCTGCATTTCGTGTCGAGTTCGAGACCCTCAGGCGATGGCGCAAGGCCTGGTCAGAGCACGGCGTCGAGGGCCTCATCGAGCACAAGCGAGGACCGCGCTCGCCGCACAAGGTGAGCGAGGAGCTGGCATCTCGCATCGTCGAGCTCCGTCGGAAGGGCCTGAGCCTGCGAACGATCGCCGCCGAGGTGAGCCTCGACCCCTCGACGGTGCGCCGCTGCCTTGCCCGCGCCGGCCTGGTCGGCCCCTCGGCGGCTGGGCCGGCGCGAGCCGCTGGCCTCGAGCCACTGGCACGGCCAGCCGAGCGCTCGGGCGAGCGTGCCCTTGCCCGTGCCGGGCTCTTGAGCGGCGCCGAGCCGCAGATCTGCGAGGGCGCCTCGCTTCCCTATGCTGGCTCGCTCATCGTGCTGCCGGCGCTCGCCCTCACCGGCCTCATCGAGTGCTTCGAGCAGGTCTATGCCGCCGGGCGCGCCGCGTTCTACTCGCTGCGCTCGCTCGTGCTCGCCTGTGTGCTCCTGCTTCTGACCGGCGAGGCGCGCGCCGAGGGGCTCACCCGCGTCGATCCGGTCGACATCGGGCGCCTCATCGGGCTCGACCGGGCGCCGGAGGTAAAGACGATGCGCCGGCGGATGGAGGAGCTCGCCTTGACGAGGCGCTCGGGCGAGCTCTTCGAGTCCCTCGCCCGCCACCACCTCGATCGCGAAGGAGCTGACTGCTCGCTGTTCTACCTCGACGGGCACGTGCGCGCCTATCACGGAACGGCACGCTTGCCGAAGGCCCATCTCGCCCGGGCGCGCCTCTCAGCTCCGGGCGAGCTCGACTCCTGGCTGTGTGACCGAAGCGGCGACGGCGTGCTCGTCTGGAACGCCGAGCCGGGAGCGAGCCTTTCGGCCGAGCTGAGGCGGGCGATGAAAGAGATCCGTGCCCTCGTCGGCGCGAGCGCCCGACCGACGGTGGTCTTTGATCGCGGCGGCTACTCGCCGAAGCTCTTCGCCGAGCTGATCGCGGCGGGCTTCCACTTCATCACCTACAAGAAGAAGCCCCTCCGTCCCGAGCCGCGCAATTCGTTTGTCGAGCGCTGCTTCGTCGACGACCTCGGCCGCAAGAAGACCTACCTCCTCGCGGACCGCCACGTGCGCCTCGCCTTCCGCGGCGACAAGAACACCCCGCGTCGGCTCACCCTTCGCCAGGTCACCCGTCTCGACGAGAAGAGCGGGCATCAGACCCAGATCCTCTCCGACCGCGAGGATCTCGCATCCCACGAGCTCGCCGACGCGATGTTCTCTCGCTGGCGCCAGGAGAACTTCTTCCGCTACATGCGCCTCAACTACGGCCTCGACGCGCTCGACAGCTACGCGAAGACACCCGACGCGGCGGAGCGCTCGGTGCCCAACCCGGAGAAGAAGCGAGCCGCCAGAGCCGTGCGCGAGGCCAAGGCGGCCCTGCAAGACGCCGAGGCGGAGGTGACCCGCACCACCTTGTCCGCCGGCAGCTCGAGCCTCGAGGCGCTGGGGCGCGCCCGCGCCGCCCTCGATCAGGCGTTGGCCGCGCAGCGCGCTGTGCCGGCACGGGTCAGCCTCGGCGCGCTCCACGACGACGCGATGCGACTCGATTCCGAGCGCAAGCGCCTGCACGACGCCATCCGCATGGCCACCTACAACGCCACTTCGGCACTGGCGCGCCTCATCGCCCCGCACTACCGCCGCGCCGAAGACGAGGCCCGGATGGTGCTGCGCGAGGCGTTCTGCTCACCGGCGGATCTGCAAGTGGTCGGCGACGAGCTCCACGTTCGTATCAACGCGCTGTCCGCCGCCCGGCGCAGCCGCGCCATCGCCGGGCTCTGCGAGGAGCTGAACGCCACCGAGACGCTCTACCCGGGAACCAAGCTCCGCCTCGTCTACAGCGTCAAGGACGCCTGAGGACTCACCTGGAAGTGCGCTCCGGACACACAGGATCTCTGCCTCCATGTCAGGAGTCCTGGAATCGGCGGTCGCGCGGGGTCGCGAGCACCAGCCGTCCTTCCACGAGGCCGCACCGAACGTGAGCGCGACGAGCTCTTCGGTTGGAGCCGCGCGGCCATGGTCGTGTCCCTGCTCCTGGGCGTCAGGCGATCTGGACGCCGTCCTTGATGCGCCGCGGAACCTCCTCGGGGAATGAGATCACCAGGTGGCGATCCAGCGCCGCCGCCACGCGCGCCAAGGTGTCGAGGCGGTTCCTTGCGCCACCGCCTTCCTCGAGCCTGGAAATGACCGACTGCGTCGTCCCCATCCGCTCCGCCAGCGCGCGCTGACTGAGACCCGCCTTGGTCCGTAGGTCGTAGATGAGCTGTCCGAGCGCGAGGTCCTGTTCGATCCCAGCCCGCTCTTCGACAGAAGGGCCTGGCCGGCGATCCTTCACGTCCTGCCAGCGAGAGTAGTTCGCCATCACGCTTTTCTCAGGGGTAGCGACGGGCGCAGTCGGGGGCGACCTTGCCGGTCGAGGTGAAGCGGTAGGTGATCCGCCGAGCCGTCGGGCCGAGGCTGAAGCGCAGCTCGAACAGTGCGTCTCCGAGCCTTCGCGACAGCGGCATCCGGGCCGCAGCACCGAGCTCGGCCAGCCGATCGACCACGACCACCGCTTGCTTCCACTGCGCGTCCTCCAGGCTGAAGAGCCAGTCCACGACCTCGTCGTGCAGCTCGACCTCCGCCACCGCG
>DATJNL010000019.1:0-16402 GCA_035508175.1 Myxococcales bacterium | reverse complement strand
TCCGGGTACGGGCTTCACCGACCGGGACGCCGATGAGGCCCGTTGCGAGCGGCTGGGCCTCGACGCGCTCCTCAGCGCGCTGGGCCGCGACCCCATCGACGGCGCGCAGGCGCGCGCCGTGCCCGCCGACGCGATCGCCCGCGCGCGCCTGCTGGCGAGGCCCTTCTTCGGGCGCGACGGCCGCCGCCTCGCCGCGCGACCGGACGAGGTGCGTACGCTCTTTCCTGGGAGCTTCGATCCCCCGCACTTCGGGCACGTGGGCATGGCGACGGCTTCGGCGCGGGCCACGGGGCGCCCGCCGGCGTTCTGCCTCACGCTCCATCCGCCCCACAAGCTGCCGCTGTCCACGGCGGTTGCACTGCAGCGGGTTCGGCAGCTCCGCGGCCAGGACGTGCTGATCTCCGAGGGCGATCCGCTCTACCTCGACAAGGGCCGGCGGCACCCTGGCTGCGCTTTCCTGATGGGCGCCGATGCGCTCGACCGGATGCTCGATCCGCGCTGGTGCCCCGTACTCCCCATGCTGGCGGAGTTCGACCGGCTGGGGACCCGCTTCCAGGTGGTCGGTCGCGCCACCGCGCCGCCCGCACCGTTCGCGAACGTTCCGCAGGCCTTCCGCCACCTGTTCAGCGAGCTGCCGGGCCGGTTCGACGTGAGCTCGACGGACCTGAGGCGGCAGACGGGCTGAGCTTCGATGGCGGGGCCGGCGCCCGCCAGGGCGTTCGACTGGCGCCCGTCGCGGGAGCGGTCAAGCTTCTAGGCGATGCTCTCTGCCGTTGCCGGCATTGCCCTGGCACTCCTCTCTGCGTCTCCTTTGCCGAGGCCCGCGCCAGCGCCCAGCCTTCTCGAGAAGCTCGCGCAGCTTCCGGGCAGCCCGCGCCGGGACGTCCTGCGCCTCGCCCTCGAGGCTCGCGATTGCGCCCACGAGAGGGGTGTGGGACGGGGCGACCCGCGCTGGCTGCAGAGCTCGAGCTACTCGCGCTGCCGAGGCTGAGGGGGACCGGGAGGTTCGCAACCGATGCGCAGAAGGAGCCGCTGACGCAGGAAGTGCGCCTGAGGACTGGCGGCTTCCGCGGTCTTGCGACAGGCACGCTCGTTGCTTGGTGGACGTTCATGGCCACGGCTGATCATCCAGAAGCGAAGGTCGTCAATCTGACGGGCGAGTTCGACGCCTCGGCTTTCTGCCGGGTCCGCGATTTGCTGACATCCGCCGCGGAGCAAATCGTGCTCGATTTCCACGATGTCCGCTGGTGCCACCCCTTCGCGCTCGCCGAGCTGTTCGAACTCGTGACGCAGCTGGACGGGCGGGTCCGCACTCGGGCCCTGAGCCAGCAGCACGACGTCCTGCTGGGTTACCTCGGCGTCAGCCACTGAGCCGCTTGACGGCTGGAGGTCGGCGCGCACTACTGGTGCGCCATGCCGGTCACCACTCTCCCCACGCTGCGCGTCGAAGAGTCCAAGAAGCGCGTTCGCGCCTACCTCCAGGGGCAGGTCGTCGCCGACAGCACGCGCTGCAGGCTCGTGTGGGAAATCCCGCACTACCCGGCGTACTACTTCCCCGAAGCCGACGTGCGGTGTGAGCTACTCTCTCCCGGCGACCAGGCCCCGAAGCCGTCTCCGCTCGGGACGCCTCGCCATTTCCACGTCGCCGTGGGTGAGCGCCGCGCGCCGAACGCCATCTGGGATTACCCCGACTCGCCCATCCTGGGCGGTTACCTGCGCTTGAAGTGGGACGCGATGGACTGCTGGCTCGAAGAGGAAGACGAGGTCTTCGTCCATCCCCACGATCCCTACAAGCGAATCGACGTTCTCCAAGGCTCGCGCCACGTGGAGGTCTCGCTCGAGGGCGAGAAGCTCGCCGACAGCCGCCGGCCCACGCTGGTCTTCGAGACCGGCCTGCCAACCCGCTACTACCTCCCCAAATCCGACGTGCGCATGGAGCTGCTCACGCCCACGGATCACCGGAGCGGCTGCGCCTACAAGGGCTTCGCGCGCTACTGGAGCGTGCGTGCGGCCGGTACCGTGCACGCGAACCTCGCCTGGTCGTACCCGACGCCTCTTCCGGAAGCCTCGAAGATCGCGGGCCTCGTCGCCTTCTTCGACGAAGCGGTCGACGTGCGGGTGGACGGCGTCCCGCAGTTGCGACCGATGACGGAGTTCACGCGCTGACTCGCCGTCAGCTCGTGCTGCTCATGCCGAAGGGCGTGGCGGCGGGCGACAGCGGCGTCCCGCCGTTGGGCGCCGACGGAAACAGGACCAGGTCCGGGCGCGGTGAGCCGTCGACGTGGACGTCGAAGTAGAGGGGCTCCGTGTCGGTGGTGAAGGCGAAGCCATCCCAGCCGTCGCTCGCGAACGTGTCCCAGTCGATGCGCTGGCCCCCGGGCACGTCGTAGGGCGCCGAGACGAAGTCACCGGCCTCGAGCGGGCAAACGTCGTTCACGCAGCCGATCGTCTGCGACGTGAAGTGCCCCGAGGTCCAGACCGACCCGTAGAACTCTCGGTAGCCGACGCCGGTCACGGCGTTGTCGCCCGTCCACCGGAAGCGGTAGGTCATGAGATCGGTGGCCACCAGCGCGTAGCCGGCCAGCGTGCCGGGAGAGACGCCGTCGGAACCGCCCACCAGCGTCTGGTACGAGACCTTGCTGGCGGGCGGCAGGCACTCGCTCGCGCCCGCGCCGTCGGTGTGAAGCCCACAGCCGGCACAGCCCGGGGCCGCCTCGCCGCACTGCCCGCATGAGCCGACACCGCGAGTGAGGCTCGACCTGGCGCGGCCAGTGGCTCTAGAGTCGCCTGCAATGCTGGAGCCGGTGCAGATGCTCATCTCCGTGAGCGGGGTCGCGCTCGTCCTCCTCCTCGTCTGGCTCGCGACGCGGCGCGAGTCGCCGGTGGTGCTCGGCGGCGAGGCGGGTGCGCGGGCGCTGATCGAGCGGGAGCTCCTGGGCTTCGAGGTGGCGCACCTCGCCGTCGACGTCGGCGGCCGCCGCGCGCTGGCGCTGTCGCGGGACGGCAAGGAAGTAGCCCTGGCGTACGTGATGGGCTCTCGGCCCACCTGCTGGCGATTGCCGGCGGCAGGTCTCGAGCCGCTCGGAACGCGGCCGGCCGGGGAGGGGATCGTCGCCGTGGACGTGCCCACCGGCGATTTCACGCGACGAACCTTCTCGCTGGAGCTGCAGGCCGACGACGCACGTTCGCTGCTGGGCCTGGGTCGGTGGGCCGCCGCGTGAACCTCCACTTCCCCGATCCCGTCCAGTACGCGATCCCGATCTTCATCGCGATGATCCTGCTGGAGCTGGCGGTATTCCGATTCACCCACCGGGACGAGTACGAGCTGCGCGACACGACGGCCTCGCTCCTCATGGGCTTCGGCAGCACCATCGCGGGCGCCCTGGTCGGCGGCACCATCGTCGTGGTCTCGAACTGGGTCTACGGCTTCCGGGTCTGGAACATCGGCCCCAGCTGGTGGGCTTTCGCGATCCTCTTCTTCGGTGACGACCTCTGCTATTACTGGTTCCACCGCTGGAGCCACCGCAGCCGTCTCTGGTGGGCCGCCCACGTCGTGCACCACTCGTCGCAGCACTACAACCTGTCGACCGCGTTGCGGCAGACGTGGACCGGCGGCCCGATCCTGACCTGGGTGGTGTGGCTGCCCCTCTCGCTCGTGGGCTTCCCCATCCAGATGATCCTCTTCCAGAAGGGCATCAGCCTCGTGTACCAGTTCTGGATCCATACCTCGGTCATCGGCCGCCTGCCCGCGCCGCTCGAGGCCGTGCTCAACACGCCGTCCCATCATCGCGTCCACCACGCGCGCAACCCGCGCTACCTGGACGCGAACTACGCCGGCATCCTGATCATCTGGGACCGCCTCTTCGGTACGTTCATCCCGGAGGACGCGGCCGACCCGCCGATCTACGGCCTCACCCGGAACATCGGCAGCTTCAACCCGCTCCGCATTGCCGTGCATGAGTGGGTGGCCATCGGCAAGGACGTCTGGGCGGCGCCGGGCCTCGTGGCCAAGCTGGCCTACGTCTTCGGGCGGCCGGGCTGGAGCCACGACGGTTCCCGCCACACGGCCGACGAGATCCGGGCGGAGTGGGAGCGGCTCGGCCGGCCGGTCATGCACGCGTCGCCATCCTGACGGAAAGCGCCGCCGCACGAGCCGTGGTCGCGTCACGGGCCCTCTGTTATGGTCGCTTCTCGGAGGCGTTCCCCGGATGACCCTGGCGCTGGTTGCGCTCCTCGCGCTTCATGCGGTTCCCGCGGCCCGCGCGGAAGGTAGGGAGCTCGCGCGTCGGTCGGCCCGCGAATACGATCTCGGGGAGTACGAAGCAGCGCTGCGGGATGGGCAGCGTGCCTACCTCCTCGACCCCCAGCCCGCCATCCTCTTCAACCTCGGGCAGGCCGAGCGCAAGCTCCATGACTGGAAGGGGGCGGAGCAGATGTTCCGCAACTTTCTCCGCTATCGCCCGGGCGCGGCCAACCGGCGCCTGGTCGAGAAGCTGATCGGCGAGATGGTGGAGAAGCAGCGGGCGGCGGCCGCGCACTCCGCCGTTCCGGCGCCGGTGCTCATCGTTCCCTCACCGATCGCACCGTCCCCCGGGGGCGCTCCAGCGGAGGCTCCGCGCGAGGAGGTACCGTCGGCGCGGGCCCCCATGGCCGCCGCGACGGCGCCAGCTGCAACCGTCGTGCGGGTGCACCCCCGCGGGCACACCCTCGCCTGGACCCTCATCGGGGGCGCCGCCGCGCTCGCTGTCGCCTCGGTGATTGGATGGGTGCAGGTTGCGAACTTCAACTCGCTGGTCGACCGCAGCCAGACGCCGGGCGCGGTCGCTCCCAGGGACGCGCTCTCGGCGCAGGGCGCGGCGCTTTGGGGGCAGGGGCTCGGTCTTGCGGGTGCGGCCGGCGCGGCAGGGCTGGGCGTTGGAGCCGCCTTCGCATGGTAGCCGTGTCGCGCGGCGTCCGGTCTCGATCCTTCACCTTGATCCTGTGCCTCAGTGCGTGCAACGTCGGCCTGTCGCGCTTTGGAGTGCTCGCTTGTCCAGACAGCGGAGTGTGCCCAGCCGGTCTCGTCTGTGATTGCGGCGAAAGCTCTGGCGGTCCGGCCACGGGCGGGACGTCGTCCGGAACGTCCGGCACCGGTGGGTCGGCGGGCGGCGGGTCAGGCGGCCAGACGACCGGCGGGACCAGCGGCGTCGGTGCGAGCTCGAGCGGCACGACTGGAGGGTCGACGAGCGCCGCCGGAGGGACCACCGGGAGCGGCAGCAGCTCGAGCGGTGGCACTGGCACGACGAGCGGCACCGCCGGGACCTCGGGCGGCAGCTCCGGCGCTGCCTCGTGCCTTCCGACGGGCGGCTCCGGTCTCTGTGTTTTTGCCGGTCAGATCGGCGGGCCTGGCACGCTCGCCAGCGGCCTAGGATCCGGCTCGCGCCTCGATCTTCCGGTCGCGCTCACGGGCGACGGCGATGGTGGCTTGCTGATTGCCCAGCTCAGCGGCGAGCTTTTCGCCGACGTGGCAGGCGGCATGCTGTCGAATACCTTTCTGCTCGGCAACGAGGATCCGGGCCTGGGCCTGGCCTACGATGGCACCGAGCTCTGGTTCTCGGAGGGCACGGGCTACGGGGTGCTCGGCGCCTACGCCTATCCGGCGGACAGCGCCGAGCGCTGCGTGGGCGACGTGGGCGCCAGCGGGCAGCCCATCGGTTTTCCTACATGCACCGGTGACGACGCCGGACTGTTTGCATCTCCCCAGGGGTTGGCCTGGCTTCCCGGCGCCGGCGGCGCTGGCACGCTGTACGTCGCCGATCAGGGGAACGACACGGTCGACGTCGTCTCCTTGCCTTCCCTCGTGGTGTCCACGCTCGCTGGACAGCCGTACGACGCAGGCAGCGACGACGGCGTTGGCACCGCCGCGCGCTTCGACGGCCCCGTGGGCCTGGCGCTCGACGGCGACGGTGGGCTGTACGTGACCGACCAGGGAAACGCCACCCTGCGCCGGATCGATCTCGCGAGCAGGGCGGTGACCACCGTGGCCGGAGAGGCGCAGGTTCTCGGGTGGAAGGCGGGCGGGCCGGGGAACAACGGATTCGTCGCGCCGGCAGGCGTTGCCGTGTCTGGCTCCGAGGTGTACGTCGCCGACCGCGGCGCCAACGTCATCGGGCGGTTCGACGCGCCGTCCGCCGGCCTGTCGTTGCTGGCCGGTACTCCGGGGCTCGGAGGGAGCCAGGATGGGCTGGCGGGCGCGGCGACGTTCCTGAACCCCGCCGGGCTGTATGCCGACGGCCTCGGTCACCTGCTGGTTGCCGACGAGAGCAACGACGTGGTCCGGGCCGTCGACACCGGGACCGGCGACGTGACGACCCTCCTGGGCCTCGCGCCCCACCAGGGCGAGCAGGACGGCGTCGCGGGCGCAGCGCTCTTCGATGGTCCGGCGGGAATCTGCTGGGACGGCCAGAGCACGCTCTTCGTGGTCGACTTTGTCGGCAACGCGATTCGGCGGGTCGACATGGCGACCGCTTCCGTGACGCTCCTGGCCGGCAGCGGTTATGGCTATGTCGACGGTCCGGGAGCGAGCGCGGAATTTGCGCACCCAGCGGCGTGCGTCGCGGACACGGGCCACGTCTACGTCTCGGACGTCGGCAATGAGGCGGTCCGGGAGATCGACGTCCGGACCGGACAGGTGGCGACGCTCGCCGGCGGGGGCCCAGCCGGCTACCTCGACGCGACGGGGGTTGCCGCGGAGTTCGATGGCCCGCAGGGCCTGGCACTGGACGGTCTGGGGACGTTGTACGTGGCGGACCTTGGCAACGAGCGGATCCGGAGTATCACTCTGGACGGTGGCATGGTGGCGACCCTCGCCGGAACCGGCTCCGGACACGAGACCGACGGCCCGGCACTGGATGCGGGCTTCGTCGATCCGGAGGCGCTCGTCTACGCGAGCGGAAGCCTCTACGTCGGCGAGGGGAGCGGCAACCTGCGCCAGATCACGCTTCCCGGCGCGGCGGTCAGCACCGTCTCGACATCGACCTATCCAATCACGGCGCTGGCCTTCGAGGGCGACGGTGGCTTTTACGCGGGCGACGGGCAGTACGGGCTCGTCGAGATCCGTCCTCCGAATGGTCTCTCGGTGGTGCTTCCCGGCGCCGGCGGCGTCGTCGCTGGCCCGTCCGCGACCGCTTCCGTCAATTCGTGCCAGGGGCTGGTCTTCGTGCCAGGTAGCGGTCTGTTCCTCACCGATCTGAACGAGAACGCGGTCTTGCTGCTGCGCTGACGGCGCGCTATCGGCGCGCTCGGCTGCCGTGGTAACATTCCTCGTCTCGGATCATGACGGAGCGCGACCGAGGGGCGAACGACGCCAAGTGGAGCGACGAGCCCACCGACAAGCGCCCGTCGTTGGCGGAGCCAAAGCCGGTGTCGCTGGGGCCCGCGCAGCGCTTTCAGGAGGACACCGCCATCAGCCGGTTGGGGCCCGGCACCGTCGTTGGCGGATATCGAATCCTCGAGTCGCTGGGCGAAGGCGGGATGGGCCGTGTCTTCACGGCCCAGCAGCAGCGCCTCGGAAAGCGCGTGGCCCTCAAGGTGCTGCGCCCCGAATATGCAAGCAGCCCTTCGGCGATCAAGCGCTTCTTCCAGGAAGCGAAGGCCGCGAGCTGCATCGAGAACCCGCACATCGTCCAGGTGTTCGACTTCGGCGACGACCAGGGTCTGAAGTGCTGTTACCTGGTGATGGAGCTCCTCAATGGTTCGGATCTGGCGCGCGCGCGCGACCGCGACGGGCCATTCCCGCTGAGCCGCAGCCTGTCGATCATCCGGCAGCTGGGCGCGGGTCTCGCCGCCGCCCACGCACGCGGCATCGTCCACCGAGACCTGAAGCCGGAGAACGTCTTCCTGGTCCCGGACGCCGGCTCCGACTTCGTGAAGATCCTGGACTTCGGCCTCGCCAAGCTCTCGGAGAGCCACTTCGGCCAGGTCTCGCTGAGCCAGCAGGGCGTCATCCTCGGGACGCCGGAATACATGTCGCCGGAGCAAGCCGCCGGCGCGCCCGTCGACGCGAGGTCCGATGTTTACTCGCTGGCCACGCTCTTCTACTGGATGGTGGCCGGGGTTCTGCCGCTCAAGGCGGAAACGGTCCAGCAACTCCTCATCCAGCGCGCGACGGAGCCGGCGTCGCCGTTGCCGCGCATCGCCTCGTCGGGAGAAACGATCTCGCCTGCTCTTCGCGAGGCAGTTCGACGCGCCCTGGAGCGCGATCCGGCAAAGCGGACCGGCGGCGTGCGCGAGTTCGTGCAGTCGCTCGAGGAGGCGCTCATCCCGGGAAGCAGCGCGGGGCGGGTCTCGGGGCGCAGCGCACGGGTCTGGAAGCTCGTGCCCGTGGTGGCCGTCACTGCGGTGCTTGCGGCCGGCCTGGCCTGGCGCGCGATGCATCGCCTGCCCGTGGCCACCCCCATCGCCGTGGTGCCGCCCTCACTCACGGCGGTCGCTCCGGCTCCGCCCGCCGTGCCGCCACCACACGTATCGCCGCAGCTGCCTCCCGTTCCACCGCCTCACGCGCCTGCCGCGGCTCCAGCGGCGACGGTTGTCCGGCCGCCACCTCCGGTTCCGACCCATCGGCTGCACCGGAGAGCCGCCGACCGGCGACGCAGCGATTCGGACGATGCCATCCTGCCCGTCGAGTGAGGGGGGAAGCGGGCCCGACCAGTGCACCGTCACGATCCGCTCCCCGGGCCACCGGCCTCGTTCTCGTGACCAGCGATGGTGGCTCGACGCCAAGCTCACCTCCCGGACGCCGCGAAGCCCCGCGGTGGGATGGGTCGTGCGACGTGTCGATCCCGGGGTCGCTTCTTCGTCGCTTGTCCGAGGAGAGCACGATGAGAAAGGACGCGCGACATTTCGCTGCGGGACGGACCGGGAAGGCGGCAGGTGGCGGTTACGCCGACGTGAATGGCCTCAGGCTCTACTACGAGGTCTCCGGGCAGGGAGACCCGCTGGTGCTGCTCCACGGCGGCCTGACGACGATCGAGCAGATGCAGGGGTGGGCAAAGCCGCTCGCGAAGACGCGACGGGTCATCGCGGTGGAGCTGCAGGGCCACGGCCACACCGCCGACACGGATCGGCCGATGAGCTTCTCCACGCTGGGCGACGACGTCGCCGCGCTGCTGGACCACCTCCGGATCCCGAAGGCCGACCTGGCCGGACATTCGTTCGGCGGGGCGGTCGCGATCCGAGCGGCAATCGCGCACCCGGAGAAGGTGCGACGGCTGGTGGTCATCTCCTCGCCCCATGCCAGATCGGCCTGGTATCCGCAGGCGCAGCGGGGCATGAGTCAGGTCGGCGCGCAGATGGCCGAGCAGCTGATGCAGACGCCCACCGGCAGGCTCTCCAAGAGCTGGCCCGAGCCGCAGCGATTTCCGCGGTTCCTCGACAGGATGGGGAAGCTGCTGGGTGAGCCCTACGACTGGTCCGCCGAGATCTCCGACCTGCCGATGCCCGTGCTGCTCGTGTTTGCCGACAACGACTCGGTCTCCCAGCAGCGCGTCGCCGAGTTCTTCGCGCTCCTGGGCGGCGGCGTGAAGGAGCCGGGGTGGATCGACACGAAGCTGTCGACATCGCGGCTGGCGGTCGTGCCGGGGTACAGCCACTACGACCTGCTGACCTCGCCGGAGGTGCCGCAGATCGTCGGTCGGTTCCTGGCCGATCCGATCACCGAGCGGCGAGACCGATCAGCGGCCTCCACCGTCCATTCGCCCCCGCCGGGGGGTGGGAAAGGGCGGCCCCCCTGAGGACGAACATCGTCGGCCCCGGTGCCTACGCGGCCTGGCCGGCGATGCCAAAGACCCGCAGAATCGTCTCCTTGCCCTTCGCGCGCATGGGCGTGAGCTCGTGGAGCCCCTCCGCAGCCGGCAGTCGCGCCGCCGTCTCGGCAGAGATCAGCAGCGGCGTGCCCGCCTCCTTGGTGAGCCCCTCGAGGCGCGACGCCGTGTTCACCGCGTCGCCGATCACGGTGAACTCGAGGCGCTGTCCCGGCGCCCCGATGTTGCCGGCCACCACGGCGCCCGTGTGCACGCCGATGCCCATGCGCAGCGGAGCTTGCCCTTGGCGGGCGCGCTCCTCGTTGTGGCGCTCCAGGGCGCGCAGCATGTCGCGGGCGCAGGCCACCGCGGCCGTTGCGCCACAGTCGGCCGGCCCGTCTCCAGCCCCCTCGGGCAGCCCGAAGATCACGAGCGTCCCATCGCCGATGAACTTGTCGAGGACGCCGCCGTGGAGGTTCACCTCGTGGAGCATGGCTCCGTGGTAGGCGTTGAGCTGCCGCACCACCTCGTCGGGCGCGAGCTTTTCGGAGAGGGAGGTGAAGCCGCGCAGGTCGGCGGCGAGGAGCGTCACGTTGACGAGGCGACCGCCGAGTGAGAGCGCGTCGTCGGCGTCGTCGGTCAGGACCCGCTCGACGGCTTGCGGCGGCAGGTAGCGCTTGAGGAGCTGCAGGCGGGCGAAGACGTCGAGGCTGCGGCGGGTCTGCCGCGCGGCGGCGACGCCCAGCAGGCCGATGAGCGCCAACCCGGCGGGGAACATGGCAATCACGGGGTTGAAGGGCTCGGCGAGCAGGTAGAGCGGCACCACGACGGCGGCGGAGGCGGCGGCGCACACCAGGGAGGCGCGGACGTCGTTTCGCAACAGGTTCACGACGTTCAGGAGCATGAGGCACGGGGCCACGACGTGGGTGAGGACCAGGTGGCCCATGCCGTCGCGCGGCTCGAGGACGAAGTGAAGCACGATCGCCAGAACGTCGATGACGATCGACGTGTAGACCAACCAGGGCTCGATGGATCGCCGAGCCGCGGCGCGCCGGTTCAGGTAGCGCTGGAACAGCAGCGCGTACACCAGGACGGGAGCGAAGAGCAGGGGACCGACGAACGGCACGAGGCCGCGGTGGAGGCCGCCGAGCGCCACGGTGGCCCACGTGGACACGATCAGCAGGACCGAGAAGAACCACACGCGATACCGGGCGATCCGCAGCTCCGTGGCCTGCCTCGCGAGCCGCAGGGTCTGCTCGATCTCCTGCCCGGCTCCGAGGGGTTCGGCCACGGAGCGAGCGTAGCACAGCACCCGTCGCGCGACCGCCGGGTCCCCGAGAAGCGGGGCGCCTCCGGAAAAGCAACGGCCCGAGACCCTCACTTGAGGTCTCGGGCCGCTTCTGCTTCGGGCGCCGACAGGAAGTCGTCGGCGCCAACTGCGGTTGCGGGGGTAGGATTTGAACCTACGACCTTCGGGTTATGAGCCCGACGAGCTACCTGGCTGCTCCACCCCGCGGCAAGTGGTGAAAGCCCGGGCCTTATATCGGCAGGCTCCGGGAGCGTCAAATCCTTTTTGGGCGTAGAATGGCTTCCGGAGGTGCAGTCCATGCGCCGCCTCGCCCTGCTGTGCGCCGTTTCCCTCGCCGCCTGCCAGAACTACCGCTTCAAGGACGTGGTGCCGGCGACCACCGATCTCGAGACGCTCACGCCCGTGGCGGCGAGCGCGGTGCCACCGGCCGTGCTGATCGTCCAGGACACCTCCGGCTCGATGTGCGAGCCCATCCAGCGCGACGCGGGCGCGGACAGCTGCATCGCCACCGGCGGCGGCACCGAGGTCGCCGACTACTGCTCGGTGTGCTTGCCAGGCGCGGGCACGCCCGGCAACCCCGCCGAGTGCACGCCCACCGGCGCCTGCGCGAGCAAGATGAGCCTCGTCGCCTCGACCCTCACGACGGCGCTCGACGGGCTGGGCGTGGACGCCGGGCAGCTCCTGCTGGGGCTCGCGTCGTTTCCCTCCAACGCCACTTGCGGCACCGGCGCGGTGCAGGTGCCGATCGGCGACGCCGTCGCGACCATCCCGCCCATCGAGCAGTTCTACGCGAAGGCGGTCCCCTCGGGCGGCACGCCCACCGCGGCCACGCTCGCCGCGGCCGTCGCGAGCCAGCCGTCGATGATGTCGGGCCCTCGCTACGTGCTGCTCATCACCGACGGCCTGCCCAACTGCGACGCGCAGAACCCGTGCGGCACCGAGCCCTGGGCCGGCGCGGGCGGCGCCTCCTACGCGTGCGCGTCGCCGGGCTACCTCGCCACGCAGGGCATCACGGGCGTCACGGCCCCCGCCGCCTGCCAGTGCTCGAACGGCCAGTGCGGCACCCTGTCCACCACGCAAGCCGATTGCTGCACGTTCCTGCCCTCGCAGAACCAGGCCGTGGCCAGCGAGGAGTGCCTCGACGGTCCGGCCTCGGTGGCCGCGGTCGCCTCGCTGAAGGCCGCGGGCATCACCACCTACGTCGCTGGCCTGGGCTACGACTACGACAGCAGCTCGGGTGCGACGGTGCTCTCGGAGATGGCGCAGGCGGGGCAGGGCGGCAACCCCGACGCCGGCGTCATCCAGGCGAGCAGCTCCGCCGAGCTTCAGCAGGCGATCGCCGGGCTCCTGCGGAAGTTCACGAGCTGCAGCATCGCGCTGCAGACCACCTGCGCTCCCGCGGCGATCGAGGTCTCGGAGTGCGGCCGGCAACTCACGGCCGGCGTGGACTATACCTACGACCCCGCGGAGGGTCGCAGCGGCACCGTGACCCTCCAGGACGCCGCCTGCCGGACGTACCAGACCGGCTCGCCCTGCGACGGGGGCGTGGTCATCACGACCCTGGCCCCCTGCTGAGCGCTGCGGGCGGCACGATGGGTCTGCACGCCGCCCCTGACCGTTGATCGCGAACTTCCTGGCGACGGGGAGGGGGTGTAGAATGGTGGCCCCGGAGGCCGACCGTGCCTAGACGTCTCACAGCCCTCGCTGCCCTCGCCGTTCTCGGCGCGTGCCAGAACTACCGCTTCGAGAAGATCAACGCGCAGCCGGTGGCGATCGTGAACCAGCAGGTGACCATCGGCGCGAAGCTGTCGCCGCCGGACATCATGATCGTGCAGGACCTGTCGGGGTCGATGTCGGAGCCGATTCAGTTGACCGCACCCGCGAGTGGACAGAGCTGCCTCGCGACCAGCGGCCCAGGGTCGTGCGCCGGCTACTGCGCGTCCTGCTCGCCTGGATGCGGCCCCTGCTCGGATCCCACGGACTGCGGCTCGAAGATGCAGTTGGTCACGACCGCAATGACGGGAATCCTCAATGGCCTGAAGCCGGCCGCGGGCCAGCTCAACATGGGGTTGACGTCCTTCGGCGGCGGCAACAACGACGGGTGCGTCACTGGCACGATCCAGGTTCACATCGGCGATGCGGTCACCACGATTCCGGAGATTGACCAGATCTACAACAGCGCGTCGCCCGCTGGCGGAACGCCGACGGCAGCGACGCTGCAGGTCGCGGCCACGGATCCGGCGCTGACGAACCCCGACCCGAGCGCGCGGAAGTTCATCATCCTCGTGACCGACGGCCTTCCAAACTGCAGCGAGGATTCAGAGGCCACGGCCTGCCAAAGCGCCAAGTGGCCGGACGGCAACACCTACGGATGCGCCTCTCCGAATTGGCAGGTGCCGCAGGTCAACGGACAGGACCAGCAGCCTCCGCCGGGCTGCGTCTGCTCCTTCGGAAGCTGCGCCGATCCCAGCAAGAACACTTCGGATTGCTGTGAAGCCGCGTCGGTCGCAGGCTCGGAAGCTCCATGGTACTGCCTCGACGACCAGGGTACCGAGAACGTCATCGCCTCGCTGTACGCGAATCAGAACATCGTCACCTACGTCGTCGGCCTCGGCTACGATTATGCAAGCAGTCCAACGGTCCTCAACGCCATGGCCGCCGCCGGCCACGGAAGCCCGACGGCCTTTCAGGCCAGCAGCCCCGCGGCGCTGCAGACCCAGCTGACCAACCTCATCGAGACCGTCGCTGCGACCTGCGTCTACACCCTCGACCAGCCGCCGGTGGATCCGGGCCTCATCACCGTGACCCTCAACGGCACGCAGCTCCAGCCGAACGACCCCAACGGCTACACCTTCTCGCCCCCGCAGACGATCACCATCAACGGCACCTCGTGCGCGTCGATCACGAGCGGCGGCAGCGAAGAGAGCCTCCAGATCACCGCCATCGCGCAGTAGCAGCAGGGCTGCGGAGGGACCCACTGCTAGTTGGCGCGCCTCCAAGGGCCTTGGCAGACGCAGACCCTCGGATCGGCGGCTCGCGATGCGGCGGGTCCACGCGCGCTTCGCCGTCCCGCCTCCTCCTCGAGCGTCGAGCAGGCCTCACGCGGGGCTTGTGATCCTCGGGCCCGCTCTGCCATCTTCGCGGGCATGAAGCTCGGCCCCCTCCTGTTCGCCGCGCTCGCCCTGGCTGCGTGCCCCGGCGGCGGGGGCGGCGGCACGAGCGGCGGCGGCCAGTGCCACGGCCTCTCGGAGAGCTGCACGAGCAACGCGAACTGCTGCTCGGGGTTCTTCTGCGATCGCAGCCGCTGCGTCTTCGGCACGGCTCCGGCCACGAGCGGCGGCGCGGGCGGGGCCAGCGGCGGCGTGCAGGGCACGAGCTGCGACCCCCCGAACGTGCTCTGCGACGGCGCCTGCATCCCCGCGAGCGAGTGCGGCGTGAACGCGGGCGGCAACGGCGGCACCACGGGCGGCGGCAGCACGAGCGGCGGGCAGGGCGGGAGCAGCACGGGCGCCGCCGCGTCGTCGAGCGCCGGGGGTGGGGGCGGCTGCCCGGTCGACGCGGGCGCGGCGGGCGCGGGCTGCACGGTCTTCGCGCCGCCGATCCTCTTCGCCGCCTCGGTGGGCGTGCAGGCGCTCGCCATCGGGGACGTCGACGGCGATCGCATCCCCGACCTCGTCGCGGCCGGCGGCGGCGGGCTGGTGGTCTACTTCGGCACGGGCTGCGGCGGCTTTCGCTCGCCGGCCACGCTCGGGAGCGGCGCCGACTGGGAAGCGCTGGCGCTCGGTCACCTGCGCCCCGACGGCGGCCTCCCGGACATCGCGGCCGTGCAGGGCGGGTCGTCGAGCCTGGGCATCTTCCTCGACCGCGGCTTCGGCCTCTTCGCGGACGCGGGCAGCGCGCCCCTCGCGGGCGACGACCCGGTCTCGCTGGCCATCGGCGACGTCGACCGCGACGGCAAGCCGGACCTCGTGGTGTCGGACCAGGGCGACGGCACCGTGGCGCTGCTCCGCGGCAACGGCGACGGGACGTTCCAGCCGCCCGAGACGTTCCCGGCCTGCCCCGCGCCGGGGGATGCGGGCTGCGCGGCGAGCGGCCTCGCGCAGCTCGCGCTCGCCGACCTGAACGGCGACGGCTGGCCCGACGTGGCGGCCGCGAGCGCGGGCAGCGACGCGGTGGCCGTCCTGCTTGGCGGCGACGGCGGCTTCCGCCCCGCGGTCGACTACGCCACGCAGGGCGTGGGTCCCACCTGGATCGCCACGGCCGACGTGCACGGCGACGGCCGCCCGGATCTCGTCGTCTCGACGATGGGCAGCGGCACCGCGGCGCCCACGGTGGAGCTGTTCCGCGGCGCCGACGGCGGATCCTTCGGCGTCCCGGCGAGCTTCGTGACGGCCGGACCGAACGGCCAGGTGGCGGCCGCCTCGCTGCGGCCGGGCGTGCTCCCCGACGTGGTCGTGGCCGACCCCACCGACGGCGCCGCGCTGCTCTTCCTGAACGACGGCAACGGCAACCTGGCCTCGCGCCAGAGCTGCCCCGCCACGCCCGGCGCCACGGCCCTGGCGGTGGGCGACCTGAACGGCGACGGCAAGCCCGACGCGGTGCTCGCCGCGGGCGCGGGCGACGCGGGCGTCATCGCGGTGCTCCTGAACGTGTCGTTCTGAGGAGGGCCGCGCCGGCTCACGCCGAGCGGATGGGCACGCGCGTCTTGCCCACCTTGCCCACCAGGTACAGGTACGTGTGCAGCGCCGCGCCCTCCTCCTCGAAGGGGTCGAAGAAGAGGCCGCGGATCTCGGCCTTCGAGATCTTGCCCCGCAGCATGGCGTAGTAGAGCTTGTCGCCGAGGATCTGCCCGAGGCCGCGCGTCACCTGGCCCCACAGCTCCGGGTCGCGCGAGCCGTACACGGCGCGCACCTCGGGGGCGCGCTCGCCCCGCTCGAAGCGCTGGTGCGCCAGCACGTAGGCGGCCACCTCGCGCTCGCGCGGGTTGCCCTGGGTGAGCTGCCGCTGCAGCTCGCGCGCGTGGCGGCACTTGCGCCGGGGGTTCAGCACCTTGCTGCCGAAGAAGCCGAGCGCCTGCTCGAGCGCGCGCGCGTAGAAGCCGTCCACGAGGCCCCGCTCGTCGCCCTCGTCCTCGCTCGCCTTGTGCCACAGGTACTCGGAGGCCACCTCGGCGGCGTGGTTCACCGACGCGCCCGCGAGGTACACGGCGTTGGCGCGGGGCAGGCAGAAGCTCTCGCGCGCCAGCACGCGACGTTCGAGGGCCAGCCGCTCCTTGCGCGTGAGCCCGCCCGCCTCGCGCAGCGCCGCGAGGAAG
>DATJNL010000018.1:0-10166 GCA_035508175.1 Myxococcales bacterium | reverse complement strand
TACCTCTATTTCTTCCCGCAGGGGCACGCGGAGCGCGGCCTGATCACCCTCACGCACGCCGACGACTCGGTGACCGTGTCGGTCAGCCCCCTCACCGGCAAGGTGAAGCTCACGCAGGGCGAGCTCGAGGTGCCGAAGACGTGAGCCACCGCGGGTTCACCCTGCTCGAGGTGACCGTGGCCCTGGCCATCCTGGCGCTGGGACTGGTCGCCGTCGTCGACATCAACACCAGCGCGACCCGGCTGCACGAGGCGAGCCAGCACATCACGCTCGCGACCATGCTCGCGCGCAGCAAGCTGGTCGACCTCGAGTTCAAGCTGAACCAGGACGGCTTCTCGGACTTCGACAAGGAGATCGACGGGACGTTCGAGGAGGAGAAGCACCCCGAGATGCGCTGGAAGGCGGAGATCCTGAAGCCGGACCTGACCAAGTCGGTCCAGCAGATCACGGGTCTCATCAGCGGCGCGATGGGCGGGGCAGGCGGCACCGGCGGCCTGGGGGGACTCGCGGGCGCAGCCGGGGGCGGCAGCAGCGCGCTCGCGTCGCTGCTGGGGCAGTCCGCGCTCATCCAGCCGGGCACGCAACTCCCCGACACGCTCTCGTCCTCGTCGAGCTCCGCGCCCTCGAGTCCCACGACGACGGGCCTCGGCGGCATGCTCGGCGGTGCGGCCAGCGGGATCATCCAATCGCAGGTGCAGATGCTGGTGCAGCAGATCCAGCAGGGTGTCCGCGAGGTCCGCCTCACCGTGTTCTGGCCCGAGGGCCGGCAGGAGGGCAGCTTCACGGTCACGACTCACTTCGTGGTGCTGACGCCCTTGGGATCCGACACCGGCACCAGCACGCCGTTCGGGCAAGGCAGCCAGACGGGCATCCCCGGACCGGGCGGGATGAGCGCTCCCGGCGCGGGCTCGATTGGCGGCGCGCTCGGGAGCCAGCTCGGCAACCTGGGCATGCCCGGGGGCGGTTTCCATTGATGCGCCGAGGCTTCACGCTCCTGGAGGCGCTGATCTCGCTCGCCATCATGGCGTTCATGGGCGCCCTCATCTGGGGCAGCTTCGGTCCGAGCTGGCAGCTCAAGGAGACGGTGGAGCAGCAGGCCGATCGGGATGCGGAGATCCGGCTCGCGATGAACCGCATGGCGCGCGAGATCTCCATGGCCTATCTCTCGAACGACTACGACAAGACCCGCTACCGGCAGATGCTGACGGTGTTCGACGGCCGCCACAACGCCGGTGACCACGACACGCTCACCTTCACCTCGCTCTCGCACCAGCGGCTCTACGAGAACGCGCTCGAGTCCGACGAGTCGCTGATCCAGTACAAGCTGGTCGAGAACCCGCAGATCTCCGGCCAGGTGGACCTCGTGCGGCGCGAGAAGACCGTGATGGACGACGAGCCCGAGCGAGGGGGCACGGAGGACGTCCTTTGCGAAGACGTCCAGGGCTTGCAACTCCTCTACTGGGATCCGGTCAAGATGGAGTGGGAAGAGGACTGGAACACGCTCGATGTCGAACGCGCCAACACCTTGCCGTTTCGCGTGAAGATCACCTTGCTGATCGGCGAGCCTGGCGCGATCCCGACCCGCTACACCACCCAGGCGGAGATCGCGCTGCCCCAACCTCTGGATCGCACGCAATGAGCGCGACGCGAAAGAGGCCGACCCGCCGCGGGGTGGCGCTCCTCATGGTGATCACGGCCATCGCCATGCTCACGGCCGTGGCCGTGGAGTTCTCCTACCGGGCCCGCGTGGAGGCGCGGCTCGCGGCCAACGCCCGCGACCAGCTGCGCGCCTACTACCTGGCGCGCTCGGCTGTCGCCCTCGGCCGGCTGGTGCTCCACTTCCAGCGCCAGGTCGACTCGATCCAGATCCCCGGTAGCATCATGGGCATGCTGGGCGGCCTGATGGGCGGTGGCATGCCGGGGATGGGAGGCTCCTCGACGGCGCTGCCGACCTCGCTCGCGAGCGCGCAGTCCGGCAGCCTCCACCTGCGCCTCTGGGACGTGATCCCGGTCGACAGCGGGACGCTGCAGCTCTTCATCGGGCCGCCGACCGACACGCTGGATGAGGACTTCGGCGGCAAGAAGGAGCCCCCGCCGCCCCCGGAGCCCTTGAACAACGGCTCGAAGCTCGGCACCGAGTACAAGCTCTCCGGCGTCAACCGCGCCTTCGGCGACTTCGAGGGCACCTTCCACGCCGAGATCGCCGACGAGGAGTCGAAGATCAACGTGAACGCGCTGAACCAGCTCTCCGCGCTCGCCGCGGCGACCTCCATGGAGATGCTGACGCTGATGCACTGGAAGGACCGGAAGTACGACTTCCTCTTCCAGGACGACGACATGCACCGGCAGATCGCGCGCGAGGAGGTCCTCAACAGCCTGCACGACTGGATCGACGCCGATCAGACGACCTCGACGTTCAACCCCATCGCGCTCAGCAACTTCTCGGACCCCTTCGCGGCGGGCTTCGGCGACGAGGACGAGTTCTACCAGCGCCAGGAGCCGCGCTACCGCGCGAAGAACGCCCTGCTCGACACGGTGCAGGAGCTGTACGAGGTGCACGGCATCACGGACCGCTTCATGGCGGCCTTCGGGAAGAGCCTGACGGTCTACTCGTCGCCGAGCGCCCTGCTGAACGTGAACACCAGCGACCCGAACCAGCAGCTGACGAACGTGCTGGTTTCCCTCGACACCACCCGCAACCCCGAGGTGGTTCAGCAGCTGCTCGGGAGCCCGATCCTGCTGCAGACGGTCCTCTCCGAGATCCAGATGCTCCGCATGTTCTCCTTCCTCGGCCTCTCGGTGCAGAGCTTCGTGGCGGTGCTCACGGCGAACGGGCTGCCCGTCAACCCGTTTCTCACCACACCCAACAGCCCCAACGCTTTCCTCGGAGACACCAGCCAGACGTTCACCATCAAGGCCACCGGGCAGGTGGGCGACGTCGAGTCCCGCATCACCGCGGTGATTCGCTACGACGATCAGCTGGGCAAGCTCCTGTACTGGAGGGAGGAGTAAATGGCGGTGCGGATCTGGGGCGTCGATCTGGGCGCCCACTCGGTGAAGCTGTGCTCGCTCGTCTCCAGCTTCCGCGGCTTTGGGGTGGAGTCGATCGATCAGGCGGGCGTGGCGCCGGAGATCGAAGCGGCCGGCCAGCCCGAGGGTGCACCCAAGCCCTCGCTCCTCGAGCGGCAGAAGGCCGCGCTCGCCTCTCTGATCGGCCACGCGCGCCCCCGCCCCGAGGCGGTCATCGTGGCCTTGCCTGGAGCCGCGGCGGCGACCCACATCGTGACGCTGCCGGCCGTCGACAACCGGAAGCTGGAGCAGACGCTCGCGTTCGAGGTCGAGGGGCTCATTCCCTTCGATCTGACGGACGTGGCTTACGACCACCAGCTCCTCGGGCAGGCGGACGGGAAGCAGCAGCTGCTGGTCGGGATCGCGCGCCGGACGGCGCTCAAGGACTTGCTCGCCGGCCTGGCCGAGCAATCCCTCGATCCGAGGACGGTCACGCTCGCGCCGCTCGCCGAGCTCACGCTCTTCCCGCCCGGTCCGGCCGCCGCCGGCGAAGGGATTCTCGACGTCGGTCACGAGCGCTGCTCCCTGGTCCTGCGGGACCAGGGCAAGCTCGTCTTTGCGCGGGCGTTCGACGGTGGCGGCGCAGGGCTCAGCCGCGCCGTCGCCAGGGACCTCAACCTGTCGTTCGAGGAGGCCGAACGGGTGAAGGAAGCCCAAGGCTCGCTCCTCGAGGGGGCCGACCCCGCGCTCGTCGTTCCGCTCTCCCGCGCCCTTCAGCCGATCGTGCGCGAGCTGCGGCAGACGCTCAGGCTCGCGGCGTCCCGGTCGCGGGCGAAGTTCGAGCGCCTCTGGCTCACGGGCGGCGGAGGAAAGCTCCACGGGCTCGCGGAGCTCCTGGCGCGCGACCTGGAGCTGGACGTGCGCCCGCTGCCGCTCACGCCGCCCGGGGGCACGTTGCCGCACAAGGCGACCCCCGAGCAGGCGCTGGCCCTGGGGCTGGCCCTCTCGGGCCATGGGCGGCTCTCGCGCTTCAATCTTCGCCGCGGCGATCAGAGCTTCCAGGGAGACTTCGCCAAGATCCGCGGCAAGCTCGGGAAGGTCGCGGCCCTCGCGGCGAGCTTGTTGCTGGTCATCGGGCTGAAGGCCTACGCGCAGATGTACGTGCTGGGCCGGCAGGAGAAGGCGCTCGACGACGCCGTCTGCAGCACCACCAAGATCGCGCTCGGCAAGTGCATCCGCGACGTGAACGTCGCCCGGTCGAGTCTCGCCGGCGGCGCCGCTTCGGCGAGCACCATCCCGAAGGTGTCCGCGCTCGACCTGCTCACCGAGACCTCGACCCACCTGACCGTGGAGGGCGCGAAGGTCACCGAGATGGACATCGCGACCGATCAGGTGGAGATCCACGGAGAGGCCGACAGCTTCGAGACCGTGGACAAGGTCGTCGCCGCGCTCAAGGGCTACCGTTGCTTCCAGGACGTCCAGCGCGGCCGGGTCCAGCGGGCCGCCGGTCACGACGGCAGCGCGCCGAAGATCGAGTTCAACCTGGACGCGCACAATACCTGTGGCGTGAAAGCGAGCGGCTCGTGAACGCGCTGCGCAACGCGCTGGCCTCCGCGGAGCAGTTCTTCGCCCGCCTGTCCGCGCGCGAGAAGATCTTCGTCTCGGCGTTTGGCGGCGCGCTCGCGGTGTGCATCCTGGCGCTCGTCGGGTTCGGTTTCTCGCGGGCGATCCACCGGCGGCAAGAGTCGATCGAGGAGAAGAGCAAGGCCCTCTCCGAGATCGGATCGCTGGCCTCGACCTACCGCGAGCGGGACGCCCGGCGGCGGCAACTCGAGGAGCGGCTGCGCGTTCCGGTGAAGCTGTTCACCTACATCGACGACCTCTCGAAGAAGCACGGGATCGAGATCGGCGACATGCAGGACCGGGGCACCACGACGGGCGCAGACAAGATCAGCGAGTCGGTCGTCGAGTTCGATCTGAGCAAGCTCACCCTCGACAAGCTCACCAGCTTTCTCAACGCGATCGAGCGGGGGCCCCACCTCGTCAAGGTGACGAAGATCCGCATTCGCACCCGCCTCGACGACCCCAACGCGGTCGACGCCTCGCTCACGGTGGCGACGTATTCGGTGGGCTGACCGATGAAGCCGACGCTGCCAAAGGGCATCCCGAAGGGGGTCAAGGACGCGCTGCGGCGCGCCCTCGCTTATGGCGCCTTCGGGTTCATCACCACCCTTCTGTTCGTCTACCTCACGTTCCCCTGGGACGCCGTACGAGCCCAGATCGAAAGCGGGCTGGAGCGCTCCCTGCGGAGCTCGGACGGAACGACGTTCCAGGTGGCCATCGGCAAGCTGGAGCCCAGCTGGTTCACCGGCATCGTGCTCAAGCAGGTCGTGATCTCCGCTCACGATCCCCGGGCGCCGGACGCCGCTCCGGACGCCTTGCTGATCCCGCAGCTGTCGGCGCGGCTGGAGCTGTTGCCGCTGCTGCGCGGCCACAAGAGCGCGAGCTTCGCCGTGAAGGTCGCCGGGGGAGAGACGACCGGGCGCCTCGAGCTCGGCAAGGCGAAGGACGGCGTCACCTTCGACGTCGCCAAGCTCGATCTGACGAAGGCGCACGACGTGCTCGCCGTCGCGGGCAAGCTCATCGGCGCCGACCTCGCCTCGCTCGACATCGCCGGGACTCTGAGTGCCCATGCCGTGCTCGAGTTGAAGCCCGGCGACCTGACCACCCTCGACGGGACGATCCAGGCCGGCCTGGACCAGGCGATATTGAAGGGTGGCAAGGTGGGGGAGCTCGATCTACCCCAGGTCGGCCTGGGGAGGCTGGAGCTCGAGATGGCGGCCGGCGGCGGGAAGCTCGACGTGCACAAGCTCGTCGTTCACGGCGACGATCTCGACGTCACCGGCGATGGGGTCTATCTGATGCTCAACCGGGTCTTCGCCTACAGCTCGCCGCACGGCAAGCTCAAGATCCACTTCGGGCCCGACCTCCTGAAGCGCATCCCGTATCTCGGGATGGCGCTGAACGCGTTGCCGCCGCCGGACCGCGAGGGAAATTACAACCTGCCGCTCGCGGGCACGCTGCGCAGCCCCCGCTTCATGTGAGGCCCGAGGCGGCATTCCGCGCCGAACTCTGGTAGTTCTAGAGGTCATGCCCACCGAGCCGCCGCGCCGCAGCAGCTCCGTGACGCGCGCGCCCGCCATCCCGCGCAACACGGTCATCGGCAGCCGCGTCGCCAGCAGCGACCTGCGCGTGCAGCAGTACCGGCTCTGCGTCGAGAAGGGTGGGCCGGTGGGCGACGTCTACGACGTGGGGGAGGGCGAGACGCGCGTCGGCAAGGATCCCGGCAACACGATCGTGATCGACCACCCGACGGTTTCGCGCAACCACTTTGCCATCGTCCGCGAGGGCGACCGCTACTTGCTGCGCGACCTGGAATCGACGAACGGCACATTCCTCGATGGTTCCCACGTCCGCGAGGCCTTTCTGAAGGCCGGCGCCCTCATCGAGGCGGGCGACGTGCAGCTCCGCTTCGTGCCCGAGCAGATCCCGGTGGAGATCGTGCCCTCCGCGAGCCCGCGCTTCGGCGGCCTCGTGGGCGAGTCCTTGCGCATGCGCGAGCTGTTCGCGCTGCTGGAACGGATCGCCAAGACCGACGCCTCGGTGGTGATCCAGGGCGAGACCGGCACCGGCAAGGGCACCGTGGCCGCCGCGATCCACGAGCACTCGCGGCGCGCCAAGAGTCCCTTCGTGGTCTTCGATTGCGCTTCGGTCTCGAAGACTCTCATCGAGAGCGAGCTCTTCGGCCACGAGCGCGGGGCCTTCACCGGCGCCGTGAGCCAGCCCGTGGGCTTTCTCGAGCAGTCGGTCGGCGGGACGCTCTTCATCGATCAGATCGAGGACCTCGATCTGGATCTGCAGCCGAAGCTACTGCGCGCGCTCGAGGAGCGCATCTTCCGCCGCGTCGGCGGCACGGGAGTGCTGCGGTTCGACGCGCGCGTGGTCGCCGCTTCGCGCAAGGATCTGCGCGCGGAGGTGGCCGCCGGCCGCTTCCGCGAAGATCTCTACTTTCGCCTCTCGGTGTTCGTCCTGGGGCTGCCCTCCTTGCGCGAGCGTCGCGAGGACATTCCCGTGCTGGTCGAGAATTTCGCAGGACGCCCCGTGTGGGACGGCTGGCCGGCCGACGTGAAGGATCTCTTCCGCCACCATCCCTGGCCGGGCAACTTGCGGGAGCTGCGCAACGCGGTGGAGCGGACGCAGGCGCTCGCGGCGCTCGGCGGCGTGCTCACCGCGGACGGCTTGCTGCAGGCCGAGAGCGCGCCGCCCCGGCGCACGCCGCCGCCGATGCCCGAGCTTCGAGTGGCCCCGACCTCTCCGGCCGCCACGACGGCGGGCGATACGCTGCCCGTCTCGTACGGGGGCAGCTTCAAGGACGCCAAGGACGAGCTCGTGGCCGCTTTCGAACGCGAGTACCTGGGGCGACTGTTGAAGCGCTGCGAGGGCAACGTCGCCCGGGCGGCCCGCGAGGCGGACGTCGATCGCAAGCATCTCTACTCGCTCCTCAAGAAGTACGGGCTGGGCGGGTGAGGGCCAACGCGCCGCGTCACTGGTTCGCGGCTGTCCGTTGACGCTGGCTCGCGCCGAGTCCTATAAGGCGTCCCCTGAGCCCGTCGTTGAGCGGGCGTACCCTTTGGAGGTCCGAATGCGGATGGTCGCCGAAAAGGCCAAGCGGACGATTTACACCGAGGCCATGGAAGTGTTCGAGCGGGCGGCCGACCTCATTGGCCTCGACCCACGCGTGCGGCTCGAGCTCGAGGAGCCCGATTACGAGCACATCTTCTACGTCACCGTGAAGCTGAGGGAGCGCCTCGTGCCCCTCTCCAAGGACGACCAGAAGAAGTATCAGGACCTTCCGAGCTCACGCGTCACCGAGGGGCTCGAGCCGCTGGCGGACGGCCGCTTCATCATCCGCGGCAAGGCGCTCCTGCGCGGCGACGTCGCCGTCAAGGGCGGCGTGATCAGGTTGAACGAACACGGCCTCTTCCGGCTCGAACCAGCCCAGGTCCGGCGGTTCAAGGCGTATCGCGTACAGCACAACCAGGCGCGCGGGCCCTACAAGGGCGGCATTCGCTACCACAAGGAGGTCTCGCTCGACCTCTTCAAGGCCCTCGCCGCCGAGATGACCTGGAAGACCGCCATCGCCGACATCCCCTTCGGCGGGGCGAAAGGCGGCATCAAGATCGACCCGCGGCATTACTCCAAGGAAGAGCTGGAGCGCATCACCCTGCGCTTCATGTACCGGCTCAAGGATCTGGTGGGCCCCCAGCGCGACATTCCGGCGCCGGACGTGGGGACGAACCCCGAGGTGATGAGCTGGATGTACCGGCAGTACTCCGACGGCGAGCGCGAACGGCACAACCTACGCGGCGTCGTCACCGGCAAGGACATCCGCATCGGCGGCAGCGAGGGCCGCGTGAAGGCCACCGGCCAGGGGCTCGCCTACTGCGTCGAGGAGTGGTACGCCGATCGGAACCAGAGTCCCAAGGGGCAGACCTTCCTGCTGCAGGGCTTCGGCAACGTGGGCAGCAACGCCGCCGACATCCTGTGTTCCATGGGAGCGAAGCTCCTGGCCGTCAACGACGCGGACGGGACGATCTTCAACCCCGAAGGAATCGATCCGCAGAAGCTCGTGGCGCACGTCTACGAGAACCCCAAGAACATCAAGAGGAGCGTGCTCGGGTTCCCCGATGCCCAGGAGATATCGAAGAAGGACTTCTGGGAGATTCCCGCCGACATCCTCGTGCCCGCGGCGCTCGGCGGCGAGATCACCGCGGACGTGGCGGAGCGCATCAAGGTGAAGCTGGTGGCCGAGGGCGCCAACGGCCCCACGACCCCAGACGCGGACAAGGTGCTGCAGGGGCGGAAGATCGAGCTCATCCCCGACATCATCGGCAACGCGGGCGGCGTCACCGTCAGTTACTACGAGTGGCTGCAGAACCAGCGCATGGAGCACTGGACGGAGGCGGAGGTGAACAGCCGCCTCGAGCGGGCCATCAAGACGAACTACCGCATCATCCGCGACATCGCGACCAACAACCCGCGCCGGACGGCCGCGCACGACAGCCGGCGGTACTGCCTGGGCCGCGAGGTCGACACGCGCACCGCCGCGATGATCCTGGCGCTCAAGCGCATCGAGGCGCACTACCAGCTCGAGGGCTTCTCGCAGTAGCCCTCGGGCGTCGGCGACCGATCAGAGCGTCCGCTTCATCGTGGCGGTCGAGACGAGCAGCATCGCCCCCGTGAAGATGGCGAGGAAGAGCACGTGCTGTCCCGCGGCCGCGAGATCGCCGCCGCGGAAGAGGATCGCCTTCAGCGCCGCGACGGCGTGAGTCTCCGGGTCGACTTGCGCGAACGCGCGCAGCCAGCCCGGGAAGCTCGCAAGCGGGTAGAGCGCGCCGCTCGGGAAGAAGAGGATCACGCTTAGGAAGCCGTTGATGATCCCGGCGATGCGGGGATGGCCCGCGCGGCCCATGATCGACATGGTCATGGCCAGCATGCCCAGACCGGTGAGCACCATGACGCCCACGAGCGCTGCGTAGCCCGCGACCCCGCCGTGCACGCTCGCGCCGGTGAGGAGGAAGCCAATGATGAGGACGAGCGTGCTCGAGACGAGCGTCACGAGGGTGCCCGAGAGGAGGATGCCCAGGTTGATGTCGAGCTTGCGCAAGGGCGTCGAGAGGAAGCTCTCGTGGACGCCCAGGAACCGGTCCATGATCAGGTTGAAGGCGCCGCTGAGCATGCTCCCCATGAACAGGGACATGACCACGACGCCCGGGATGAGAGAGGTGTCGTAGTCCACCCGGGGATAGATCTCCTGCGCACGGATCTCCGCCTGGCCGAGGTGCACCTCGAACCGGACGAGCGGCTGCTGCAGGGCGGGCAGCGCCGCCTGCACCGCCCCCTCGATCGTGGTGGCGGCGATCGCGTCCACGTTGTCGACGTACAGGCCTGCGGAAGCGGCCACGCCGTGGGAGAGGTCGCGCGAGAAGGTCGAGGGGATGATCAACAAGCCCGAGATGGCGCCGTCGTGCAGCAGGTCGAAGCCGCGCTCGGGGCTCGTCAGCGGCAGGAGCACGACCGTCTCGGGGCCGTGCTCG
>DATJNL010000017.1:0-3553 GCA_035508175.1 Myxococcales bacterium | reverse complement strand
ACGTCGCGGCCGGGTTCGCCGCCGCGCGCAAGGCCGTCGCGCTCAGCGAAGCCGGCACGAAGGCGCGGGGCTACGCGGAGGCCGTCCTCACGCTCTACCAGGGCGCGCCCGCCCTGGACGCGCGCGCGCGCGCGCAGCGCTACCTCGCGCGGATGGCGGCGCTCGACGCGCGGTTCCCGGGCGACCTCGACCTCGTCTGTTTCCACGCGCTCGCGCTCCTCGGCGCGGGCGACGGCGACGCGGCCGACCGCCGCGAAGCGGCACGCCTGCTCCAGGGCGTGCTCGCGCGCGCGCCGCGGCACCCGGGCGCGCTGCACTACCTGATCCACGCCGACGACGACCGCGCGCACGCGGCCGAGGCCCTGCCGGCCGCGCGGCTGTACGCGCAGGTGGCGCCCACCGTGCCGCACGCGCTGCACATGCCGTCGCACATCTACGCCGAGCTGGGCCTCTGGGACGACGCCATCGCGAGCAACGTGGCGGCGTTCACGGCCAACGAGGCGTGGGTCGCGCGCGAGCACCTCCCCTCCGACCGCCGCGACTGGCACTCGCTCGGCTTCCTCGTGTACGCGTTCCTGCAGAAGGGCGACCTCGCGGCCGTGCGCGGGCTGCTCGCCCTCATGGACCAGGGGAATTCGGCCTCGCAGCGCGAGGCGACGGTTCTGGCGCACGCCACGGCCCTCGTCAACGAGGACGCGTGGACCGACGCCGCCGACTTCGCCCCCGCGCCCTCGGGGGTGACGCCGGTGCTCGTCCCCTACGTGCGCGGGTTGGGCGCGCTGTGGCTCGGCCGAGGTGAGGCGCTCCGGGCCGCGCTCGCGGCGGAGCGCGCAACGCCGGTGCCCGCCGATCCGGAGGACCGCGCCCGGCGGACGCTGGCGCTCCAGGAGCTCGAGGGGGCCTCCGCCGCCCTCGCCGGGGACCGCCCGGCCGCGAGCGCGGCGCTCGCGCGGGCCGAGGAGACTCTCGCGAGCTTTCCGGGGGGCCAGCCGGCGGGGCCGTCGCCCTACGTGCCGCCGCGCGAGCTCGAAGGCGACGTGCTGCTGCGCCGCTTCCACGACGCGCCGGCCGCGGCGGCGGCTTACGCGGCGGCGCTGCGCGACGCCCCGGGCCGGCGGCGCTCGCTCCTCGGCCTGGCGGCGGCGACGTCTCGCCAGGAGCGCTAGGCGGCCGCGGCGGCCAGGCCGGCGAGCCTCGCGCTCACGTCCCACAGCTTCGCCGCGTCCGCGTCGTTCGACGCCGCCGCCGACGGGCGCGCTTCGTGCCGATCGGTGAAGTACTTGCCGGACACGCCCGCCACCTCGGGCGAGGCGGCCAGCCAGATCGCCGTCTCGGCGGCCCGTTCGGGCGTCCGCATGAACGCCGCGGCGATGCGCACGCCCAGGGCGAACAGCCCGCGGTCGTTGCGGCCGAAGCCGCTCGCCACCACGCCGGGGTGAAAGCAGTTCGCGGTGACGCCCGTGCCCTCGAGCCGCCGCGCCAGCTCGCGCGTGAAGAGGATGTTCGCGAGCTTCGAGGTGCCGTAGACGCGCAGGGCGCGGTAGCCGCGCTCGGCCTGCAGGTCGTCCCAGCGGAGCCGGCCCACCCGATGGGCGGCCGAGGCGGTGCTCACGATGCGCGCGGGGGCGCTGGCGCGGAGCTTCGGCAGGAGCAGGTTCGTGAGCAGGAAGTAGCCGAGGTGGTTCACCGCGAAGGTGAGCTCGAGCCCGTCGGCCGACAGCTCGCGCTTCTGGTGCAGCGCGCCGGCGTTGTTCACGAGCACGTGCAGCCGGTCGAAGCGCCGCTCGACGTCGGCCGCGAGCGCGCGGATCGAGGCCTGCGAGGCGAAGTCGCAGACGAAGGGCTGGATGTCGGCGCCGGGCGCCTGCCGGCGGATTTGCTCGGCCGCCGCCTGCCCCTTCGCCTCGTTGCGAGCGGTGATGCCCACGCGAGCGCCGAGCCGCGCGAGCCCGACCGCGGTCGCCTCGCCGATGCCGGACGTGGCGCCGGTCACGAGGACGGTCTTCCCTTCGAGCGTGTCGTTCGCCATGGCGGGCCGCAGTATGCTGCCGGGCGTGGACGAAACCAAGCATCCGATGAAGCGCGTGCTGCGCTTCCTGCTCGTCCCGCCCGGCCCTGGCGAGAGCCCCGGCCACCTCTGGCCGCGCTGGATCTTCCTGCGCCTGCTCGGCGTCTGGTTCTTCTCGGCGTTCTACTCGCTCTGGTTCCAGGCCGACGGTCTCATCGGGCCGCGCGGCCTCCTCCCCGCGGGCGACTACCTGGGCGACGTGGCCCGGGGCCTCGAGGGAGTGAAGCGCCTGTGGTACGCGCCGACGATCTTCTGGGCCGGCAGCTCGGACGGCGCGCTGCTCGCGCTCTGCGCCTTCGGCATGGCGGCCTCGCTCCTCCTGGTCCTGAACGTCTGGCCGCGCTGGGCGGTCGCCGCCTGCACGATCGCCTTCCTCTCCTTCATCGCGGTGCTTCAAGATTTCGCCTCCTACCAGAGCGACGGCATGCTGCTCGAGGCCGGGCTGCTCTCCCTGTTCTTCGCGCCCGCCGGCTTCCGCCCCGGCCTCGGCGCGCGGACGCCGCCCTCGCGGCTCGCCCTCTTCGCGCTGACCTGGCTCTGCTTCCGCATCTACTTCGAATCGGGCGTCGTGAAGTGGAAGGGACACGACCCCGAGTGGGAGCACCTCACGGCGATGGACCACTACTACGAGAACGGCCCGCTCCCGAGCTGGCTCGCCTGGTGGGCGCAGCAGGAGCTGCCGCACGCGTTCCACCGGGCCACCGCGGCGTTCACGCTCCTGCTCGAGCTCGTGCTCTGCTGGGCGATGCTGCTCACCCGCCGCTTCAAGATCGCGCTCGGGCTCGTGCTGCTGCCGTTCCAGGCCGGCATCCTGCTCACGTCGAACTACGCCTTCCTGAACTGGCTCGTCTTCTCGCTCGGGCTATTGCTCTTCGACGATCGTTTCCTGGCGCACCTCGGGCTGCGGGTCCCGGCGGAGGCGCCGCGGCCGCCGGGGCCGGCTCGGCTCTGGATCGAAGGCGTCGTGCTCTCGTGGCAGATCTACGCGACCTACGTGCTCCTGCTCTTCGGCGCGGTCCCCTGGCTGCCGCGCGGACCCGCGGAGGTGTTGCGCCCGTGGCGGCTCGCCAATCGCTACGGCCTCTTCGCGATCATGACGCGCGAGCGCGACGAGATCGAGTTCCAGGGGAGCGACGACGGCGTCACCTGGACGCCCTACCGCTTCCGCTACAAGCCCCAGGACCCGAAGGAACCGCCGGGCCTCTACGCGCCGTACCAGCCCCGCTTCGAGTGGAACCTGTGGTTCGCGTCGCTTGGGCAATGGCGGCAGTACCCCTGGGTGGTGCGCTGCGAGGAGCGGCTGCTCGAGGGCTCGCCCGAGGTGCTCGAGCTGTTCCGCGGCGATCCCTTCCACGGCAAGCCCCCGCGCAAGGTCCGCGCGGTGCTCTCGCGCTATTGGTTCTCGACGCCCGCGGAGCGGCGAGCGACGGGGGCCTACTGGGATCGCGCCCCGAAGGGTTCGTACGCCCCCTCGCTGGAGCGGGA
>DATJNL010000016.1:0-3823 GCA_035508175.1 Myxococcales bacterium | reverse complement strand
TGCGGGCGCGGCGGGGGGCCCCCCGGACCCCTGCGCGTCGGCCCCCCTCCTCCCCTCTTTCATTCTTCGATCACGCCTCTGCACCTGTTCCCGATCGCATCTCGATCAGCGCCGCAGGCAAGGTTTGAAGTTCATGGATCTGTGGGTTGAAGGGGGTTCGTAGAGTGGAGAGGCGAGGCGGGTGAGGGGGCGGCTGGGACCGAGCGTCGAGGCCGATGCCACTCAGGAACGAGTGCCTATACGCTGCGGGATCGAGACAGGCGAGGCCGAGCCGCGAGTGGACCGGCCGGCCCCGAACCCGACCCGCCGCCCCGCGCTCAATCCCGCGTGAACCCTGGCCCCTGATCTCGAGATCGTACGTAGCAGGGGCGCGGGGGCGGCAGCCCCCGGAAAAGGAAACCCCTCCTGTCATAGGCCCCCGTCCGGGAACGTCGGGCACGCGGAGGGAGAGCCGATCGTGCATGGGGAGTTGGCGGCGCACCCCGGCGCCCTCGTGAAGTTGCCGGGGTCCTGCAGGTAGTCGACGCAGGCGCTCGAGTCCCAGCACTCGGTGACCGTCACGCTCGCTCCCGCCGAGGTCGTGCCGACCGCCGAGGCGACTCCGCTGCCGTCCCCGTGGAAGGTCACCGTCCACGTCAGCACGTCGCCGGACGCGTCCTGCCAGAGAAAGCTGAACTTCCCGTCGCCGCTGCTCGCGTGCAGCCAGTGGTAGTCGAACGCCTGCAGGGAAAGGCCGGCGTCGGCGAGCGAGAGGTCGATGGACTGGGGGTCGCTGCCCAGGTCGTAATCGACCGTCATGGGCCCGTGGGGATCGGCCGGGCTCTCGATGCCCAGCGTCCAGGCGGTCTGGAAGTCGAGCGAGAGCGAGCCCGAGCCGGTCGCGGCCTCGCCGCCGCTGAAGCTGCCGGTGAGCAGGGGCGAGAAGTCGCCGGTGGACTTGGGCCCCTCGTCCAGGTCGTAGGTGAAGCCGCCGTCCACCTCGGTCATCGACACCTGCGTCTCGAAGCCGGCGTGGGTCGTGTCGTTCCAGGGACCCCACGAGCGCGAATCCGGCTCGCGCTTCGAGGGGGGCACCGATTTGATCAGGTCGACGAGGTTCAGGATGTCCTCGAGCCCGCCGTTGATGTCGCCGCCCGCCGACTGGGCGGCCGCGAGCGCGATCGACGTGTGCGTCGCGCAGATCGCCTGCCCGTTGGCGGCGGGAATCGTCACGTGGAGCTGCGAGGACGCGGGCAGCGCTTCGTAGAACGGGATGTCCTCGTCGGAGTAGTTGCCGCAGGCGACGAAGGCGACCGCGAGGCCGAGGCTAGCTGCCGAACGCATAGGCGACTCCCAGCGAGAGCTCGTAGTAGCCGAGGCTCTCGTCTTGATCGACGTCGTAGAAGAGGTAGTTGGCGCGCGCGCGGGCCACGAGCTCCCAGCCCGCGCCGAGCTTCCAGGTGGCCGACCCGACGAGGCCGGGCGTCGCGGTGAAGAAGTACTGCGTGGGCAGCTCCGGGTGCCCGACGAAGCTGCGGATCATCCCGATGAGCGCGACCCGCGCGCCGATGGCGAGCACGAACGGCCCCACGTCGAAGTCGCGCCACAGCGACGCCCCGAGGTTGCCCTCGCCGAACGTGACCGGCAGCGGTGCGAGGTTGTTCACGGCGAGCGACGAGCTGCCCTCGCCGAGCGAGAGGTCCAGCCCCCAGACCAGCTTGTGACCGAGGTCATGGCGCACCGAGAGCTCGAGCCCGCCGAGCGCCGCGGGTGGAAAGAGGCCCGTCCGCGTCGCCGCGTCGAAGAAGCTCTGGTAGCCGCCGGTGACGCCGATCACGTACTCGGCGCCAGAGCCGCCCTTCTGCGGGTCGTCGGCGAGGGCCGTCGGCTTCAGGTCGGCGTCCTCGACGCTCACCATGTCGTCGCCCACCTTGACCTTCCCCACGAGCAGGAACCCCTGCTCCGGCTTCTTGAGCGTGTAGCGACCCGGCGGCAGCGCGAGCCGGCGCACCTCGCCGGCGGCCTTCGCCACCTCGGCCACGGCCTTGCGCGTCTGGTCGAGCACCACGTACACGCCGTCGAGCGCCGCCCCGAAGAGCAAGCCGCCCCGCGCCGGCACGAGGTCGGTGAGCACCAGGTCGCCCGCGCCGCCGAGATCGTAGAGGTAGCTCGGGTGCTGCGGGCCGGCGGCCGTGTCCGCGGTGGAGCCCACGGTGCGGCCGAAGGCATACGCATAGGCTTCCGCGAGGGTCACGCGGCCGTCGCCGTTGGCGTCGGCGTCGCCCAGCAGGCCCGAGGCCAGGTAGTGCGTGAAGAAGCTGCCGTCGATGTCGTCGCTCTCCTGCGACTCCTCGTCCGCCGCCGACGAGGCGATGAGCACGAGCCCCTTGGGCACGGCCTCCTCGGCGCGCGCCTTCTCCACGCTGAACGCCGGCACGAGGCGCACGCCCTTGCTGCGCGTGATCAGGCCGGACTGGCAGGAGTCGAGCAGGCCGATGCGCACGTCCGCCGGCGCCCCGGCGAGCCGCTGGCGCAGCTCCGCGAGCGGCATGCGCGAATCCCCGAGGCGCAGCTCGCCGTCCTTGGAGTGACCGGAGTAGTAGACGAAGAGCAGCGTGGGCTCGCCGCGGGCGCGCGCGGCCGCGGAGGCGGCGTCGAGGCGATCGAAGGCCCGGCGCACCTCGCCCGCGTCGGCGTTCGTGAGGATCCGGAGATCCTCCGGGCGCACGCCGCCCAGCCTGCCGAGGATGTCGGCGATGCGCCGCGCGTCGCGATCGGCGTAGCGCAGGGGCCGCGTCCCGATGCCGCCCTCGTCGTCGCCGACAACGAGGGCGAAGCGGTGCTGCCCGGGCCAGCCCGCGGCCGCGAGGAGCATCGCCGCGCTGGCCGCGGCAGCGAGCATCAGCGGGCGAGCCCCAGCTCGACGCGTTCGGTGCCGTCCGGCGGCCTTCCCTGCGCCTCGAGCCGGCGGACGAACCGATCCCGCGCGATGGGCAGGTCGGCGTAGTCGATGATCACCCGCGCCGTGCCGGTGCCCGTCCAGAGGAACGCCTGCGGCAGCGGTCCCTGCGCCGCCGGACCGACATAGAGCGGCGAGACGCCGTCCTGGTCCACCAGCGCGACGGCCGCGAACCTGTGTCCGGCCGGTTCGAGCGAGACCAGGATCTTGGCGCCGGCCGGCACCTTCTCGCCGGGGCCCAGGGCGCGATCGCCCTGGCTGTCCTTCACGTAGAGCGTCGCGTCGGCGCCGCCCTTCACGCGCGTCCTGCCCGCGAGCCGGTCCACGGAGCCGGCGAACATCTCCTGCCTCTGGACGTCCGAACGGTACTCCCAGACGAGCCACCCGCCCGCGAGGAGCAGCGAGGCGGCGAGGGAGACCGAGGTGTATCTCCACGAGGCCGCGAGGACGCTGGACAGGAGCCGTCCCGGCTTGCGGGCATCCTTCAGCGGTGTGCTCGCGGCGCCGGCCAGGCGCTCGGCGACGCCGGCGGCGAACGCCGGAAACGGCACGGCCGCCGCGAGCTGCCCGCGCTCGCCCTGGATCTCCCGCTCGCTGGCCTGACAGCGCGCGCAGCCCTTCACGTGCTCCTCGAGCCGCTCGCGCTCCGGGCTCGCGAGCTCGCCTCCGAGCAGCCGGCGCACCTGGGCGATCGAGCAGCGGGGGCCCGGCCCGCCGAGGTCGAACGTCGCGTTCATAGGTCGTCTCCTTCCGGCAGCGTGAGGCCGGGCACGGCCTCGGCGAGCGCCGCGCGTGCCGCGGCGAGGAACTCCCGCAGCCGCTTGCGCACGGTCGGGCGGCTGCGTCCCGTCAGCTCGGCGATCTCTTCCTGGGTGAGCTCGTCCA
>DATJNL010000015.1:0-2280 GCA_035508175.1 Myxococcales bacterium | reverse complement strand
CGGCCAGGTTGCTCGGGCCCACCTGCAGGCTCGGGAAGTAGCCGACGTCGTCGGTGCTCTCGCAGGTCGTGGGATCGATGCCGTCGACGACGGTGACGGCGAAACCCGAGCCGGTCCCGACGGCGAGCCTCAAGGCCCCGTGGAGACGGTCGTAGTAGGCGACGACCGGGGTGCCCGCAGAGTCGAAGGCCAGCGAGTTGAAGAGCCCGATGCCCTCGGGGAGGTCGTTGAAGCTCTCGCCCGCGAACGTGGGCTGGCAGCTCGCCACGCCCGCGTCGTCGAGCACGCAGGCAGCGCCGCTCGCGCACGCACCCGCGTCGCCCGTGCCGCACTTGGTGGAGGTCGTCATGCAGCTGCCGCCGTTGTCCGGCGGCGCGTAGGGTTCGCAGCCGCCGTCGGACAGCTGGATGGGGCCGCCATCCGACGCGGGCGGCGTGCCCACGCAGGTCTCGGTGCTCCTGCAGGTCGCGGGGAAGCAGGGCGGCGCGGGCTTGTCGGCCGAGTCGACCGTGGTGATCGTCCAGTCGGCGGGGCCGGCCGGAGAGGGCTTCGTGGCCCGCGCGATCTTCACCGCCGTCTCCAGCGGCGAGCCGGCGTTCGGGCCGCCGGCCTGGAAGTACGCGATGGCGGGGTTGCCCGACGGATCGATCGCGATGGAGGTGTAGCTCCCCACGTCACCGCCGCCGCCATCCGTGCCCGCGCCATCCCAGCCGTCGACCCACGACACCGTCCAGCTCCCGCTGCTCGTGCGCTGCGCGAACTTGAGCGACCGGTGATCGACGTCGTAGTAGCTGATGCGCGGCTCGCCGTCGGCGCCCAGCGCGAGCGAGGTCCACTCTCCCACGTTGGGGCCGGGCGTGGAGATGCCGCCGCGGTAGCCGCTGGGGTCGGCCACCACGGTGCCGCCGTCGGGCACGCCGTCGACCGACTCGAGCTTGAGGAGGCCGCCGTCGGACGCGAAGTGGTAGGCCACGAGATCCCCGAACTGGCCGTCGTAGGCCGACACCCAGACCTGCCCACCCGCCGCCTGCAGGGACGAGTAGCGGCCGAGGTCGGTGGACGCGAGCGGCGGCAGGGTGGCGCAGGTGCAGTCCACCGCGGGCAGGTTGCAGGCGTCGTAGACGCCGGTGGGCACCGACTCGTCCTTGAATACCAGCATGCTGCCGGCGGGGCAGCTCTGCTGGCAGGCCGGCTTGTCGGCGGGGACCGAGGAGCACAGGTCGTCGGTGACGGCGCACGCGGTCGCGGCCGGGCAGGGGCCGCCGCAGGGCGGCTGGCTCACGCAGTAGCCGAACGGCTGCGCGCCCGCCGGGAAGCAACTCGTGCCGGCGGCGCAGTTCGCGTCGGTCTTGCAGGTGGGATAGCTGCAGCGCCAGGAGGGCGAGGTCTCGCCCTGGATTTGCGGCTGCCCGCCGTCCGGCGAGTTGAAGAGCACGCAGACGTGGCCCGGGCCCTCCGCGGTCACGCACTCGGTGTCGCTCGTGCAGTCGGAGCTGCCGCAGTCGCCGGTGGACGTGAGGTTGTAGCAGTCGAAGCAGAGGTTGAGGCTGCTGTTGCACTCCTCGCCGGGGCAGCAGTCGGCGGAGCTCTGGCACTTGCGGGATTCGAAGTAGCACTTCTGGCAGTTGGCGGCGAGTGCGTCCGAGTTCTGGTAGTCGGGATCGCTCTTGTGGATCGGGTCGCAGTAGGTGTGGTCGGCGCAGCTGCCCTCCTGGCCGGCGCCGGCGTCCGGGGTGCACCAGTCCGTCAGCGTGGTGCAGTCGAAGGTGACGGAGACGACGCCGGGCGACTTCTTGCAGCACGCCGAGAGCCCGGCGAGCGCGACAGCAACGGCGAGGAGGCGGTGTCGTGTGCCGGGCATGCAGGATCCTCTGGCAGCCGCGCACGGGGCCGGTCTGCGGCAAAAAGTCCGCGAATATTAGCGTCAGAGGCGGCAGCGGGGCAACCGTCCGCTGTCGAGCCTTCGACGGACCGGCTAGAGCGCCTCGACCGCCTTCAGCGCCGCGCCATCGTGCGCGGGCACGATGAGGACTTGCGGATCGCGCTCGTGCAGGTGGCGCAGCCGCCAGATCGTGTCGCTCACCTCCTCGCGGTCGAAGTCCACGAGGCGGCTCATCAGCAGCGGCCGCTGGCTGGGCAGGCTGATGCCGTCGCTCGACCAGACCGCGTCGCCCACGAAGAGCACGCGGTGGCCGTGCACATTGTTCAAGAACACGCCCAGCGAGCCGGGGGTGTGGCCGGGCAGCGGCACGAGCACCACCGACCCGTCGCCGAAGAGGT
>DATJNL010000014.1:0-5918 GCA_035508175.1 Myxococcales bacterium | reverse complement strand
GGCCGGCCGCCGAGGGTCAAGCGAGTCGACGCCGCGCCTACCGATGCGCGATAACGAACGCATGGCCGCTCCGTTGCCCGCCCCCACCGAGATCGCCATCAGCCGCGGTGGCCGAAGGGTCCTGCGCCTGGTTCTCGTGGGCGCGCTGCTCGCCCTGCTCGTCTACCTCCGCGAGGTCGCGCTGCCTTTCCTGCTGGGCGCGCTGCTCGCGTTCATCCTCGACCCGGCGGTGAACCGCCTGGCGCGCGTGAAGCTCCGCGGCCGGCCGGTACCGCGCTGGGCCGCCATCCTCGCGCTCTACGCCACGGGGGCGGCCGCCGTTGCGCTCTTCGCCTCCCTCACCGTGCCGCAGCTGCTCCGCGAGCTCGGGCGCCTGTCGGCGAAGGCGCAGGACTTCGCGACGCAGCTCACGCCCGAGCACCTCGCGGCCTGGGCCTCCGAGCTGTCCGCCTGGCTGGCCGCCCATGGCGTGCCCGTCTCCGAGACCTCGGACGCGGGGCGCTCCCTGCGCGAAGGGGCAGCGGCGTCGCTCACCACCGCGCTGCGCGGCCACCTCTTCGAGCTGCTCTCGCTCGGCCCGAAGCTGGTGGGCGGCGTCGCCGCGGGGCTCGTCGACGGAATCCTCGTGCTGATGATCACGGCGTTCCTCTTGGTGCACCCCGCGCCGCTCTTCGACTTCGCGCGCGGGCTCGTGCCGCCGTCGCTGCGCGGCTCGTGGGACGAGCTGCTCCACCGCGTCGACCGCGGCCTCGCCGGCGTGGTGCGCGGCCAGCTCACCATCTGCGCGATCAACGGCAGCCTCACCTTCCTGGGGCTCCTGCTCTTCGGCGTGCCCTTCGCGTACGCGCTCGCCCTCCTCGCCACCGCGCTCGCGTTCATCCCCATCTTCGGCACGTTCGTGTCCTCGGTGCCGATCGTGCTCGCGGGGCTCTCGCGCGGGCTCCACGTGGGCCTCCTGATCCTCGCGTGGATCCTCGGCGTCCACGCGCTCGAGGCGTACGTGCTGAACCCCAAGGTTATGGGCGACGCCTCGCGGCTGCACCCGCTGCTGATCCTCTTCGCGCTGCTCGCGGGCGAGCGCTACTTCGGGCTCGTCGGCGCGTTCTTCGCGGTGCCGGCGGCGTCGCTGGCCGCCTCGCTTTTCCAGCACCTCTACGCGCAGCTCGACGCCGGCTAGTGCGCCTGCGCGGTCTTCGGCAGCGGCGGCGTTCGCAGCGGCGGTGGTCGCAGCGGCATCGGGAACGGCGCCTTCCCGCGTACGAACGGGCTGCGCGCGATCGGCCGGGGCGGGGGCGGTTCCGGGTACTTGGCCGTGAAGGCGTCCGCGGCCTTCTTGAGCGCCGGGTCGTCGGCGACCGAGGTGTCGAGCGTGACGAAGCTCGTCCGGAAGGAACGCGGCGGGTCGGCCGCGGTCGCGAGCACCTTCTCGAGGTCGGCCTTCCGATGGGTCACCGCGTCCAGCCGGTTCTGCAGACTCTTCTTCATTGGATCCTTCGCGGTGGGAATCTGCTTCTGCAAGCCGTCGATCTGCCGGTCGATGCGGCCGATCTCGTCGGCCTGCCGGGAAAGCACGCCCAGATCCGCGAAGGGCCCGTGGCCGTCGTTGCGCGTGACGTCGAGGCGCGCCACCGCTCGACCGCGCTGCCCGACGGAGATGGCCGGTACGCCGGACAGCGTCTGGGGGTCGGATTGCCAGCCGTCGTGCGAGGCCGCCGCGAGATCGAACCCGGGAGCGCTCTTGAGCACGTCGCCGAGCTGCTGCCGGGGCAGATCCGCGAGGAGGAGCTTCAGGTCGCAAGGCTGCGCCCCGAACGTCGCGAGCTCACGCTGCGCCGCGGCGACGGGATCCTGTGCCTGCACGCCGGGCCCGTAGTTGCCCGGAGGCGACAGCGCCACCGCGCACACGTGGAACGGCCCGGCCTGGAAAGCGAGGTGACCGGGGAACAGCGGCTTGCCCGCGGCGTCGGCGAGGTTGGCGGAGTAGAGCGCGATGCCCGCCTCCTTGGCCGCGTCGGTGAGGAACGGGAGGCCGAGCGCGAGGTCGCGGTCGCCCACGACCATGCCCTGGTAGCCGATGGTCTTCATGCCCGCGAGGATGAGCTTCGCGCGCGCCTCCTGCCGGGGCTTGTCGCCGTCGGGCACCGTGGCGCTCGCGAAGAGCGCGTTGCCCAGATCGACGAGCGGCGCGTTCGCCGCCGCCTTCCGGATGCCTTCGACAGCCGTCTCTCGCCTGGCCAGACCGCCAGTCGGGTGGAGGTGTCAGCCACACGGGGCGTATTCGCCCCAACCGTCTCCCGTGAAGAGCAGCGTCGCCAGCGCGGGCCGCTCGGGGATCTTGGGCGCGGCCGCCTGCTTGTGGCAGGAGGCGAGCCCCGTGATCGCGAGCGCAGCGAGGGCCTGCTTGCGGAACGTCGTCATTGGATGCTACGGCCTCCTTTCGTCGGCCTCCGCCCGTCGGCTGGCGGAGCCATCCTCCTCCGCGGGGCACCCTACAGCGCCGCCGCCGGAGCTTTCAAGTGCCCACGCCCACACCGCTCTTCGATGCTTCGCTCGAGCCCTCGGGCCTCACCGACGGCGACGTCGGGCAGCTCGTCCACTTCGGCGTGCGCGCGGGGCTCGCCAGCTCCCCCGAGGGCCCTCGCCCCGGCGACGGCGCCGAGCTCGTCGCCCGGTGGGAGGCGCTCCTCGACCGCGAGCTGCCTCGGCTCGAACGGCTCGGCGTGACCGCCTTCGCCCTGCTCGGGGCGGCCCCGGACGCGCTGCCCGCGCGCGGGTTTCCTTCCGCGCTGCACGCGCTCGCGCAGCTCCTCGGCCGCCGCCGCGCCGTGGCGGTCGGCCCCGTCTCGCTCGGCAGCGGCGACCCGGCGCTCGAGCACGCCTTCCTGAGACAGCTCGAGGTGGCGCAGGAGGTCAACCGGCCGCTCGTGGCGCGCCTCGGCGGGGCCTCACCGCGCGCTGCTCTGACGCGCCTCTTCGACGTGCTCGAGGAGGGCGGCGCCGACCCGAGCCGGGTGCTCATCCTGGGCGCCGGCCGCACGGCATTTCGGCTCCTGCGGGAGCGTGGCTACGCCGTGGCGCTGCGCCCGCTCAGCCACCGCCTCACCGCCGCCGCCGCCGCGGACCTCGTGAACCGCCACGGCAGCGAGGGCGTGCTGCTCGCCTCCGGCGCCGGGAGCGGTCACGCGGATCTGCTCGCCGTGCCGAAAATGGCCGCCGCGCTGGAGGAGCGCGGGCTGCCGCCGTCGGTCGCCCGCCGCGTGGGCTTCCAGAACGCCGCCGCGTTCTTCCGCTTCGACCCCGCGGCGATGTAGCGGGCGCCGGAACCTATTTCCGGGCTTCGTGCGCCTCGGCGGCGCGCCGCATGAAGAGGTCTTCCAGGTTCTCGCGCACCGCGTTCACCTGCTCCACCTTGCCCGACAGCTTCATGGCCTCGGAGAGGAATGCCTGCGCTTCGTCCTGAGTCGGGAAGCTCGCGATCAGGTGGCCGTCGCTCTGAACGCGCGCGCTCCTCTCGCGCTTGAGCTTCTCGAGCTCCTCCGAGGGAAGGCCGGAGACGGTCACCTCGACCGCCTTGACACGATTGCTCAGGAGGTCGTCCAGCTTGCCGATGTCCGTGAGCTTGCCCTTCGAAAGAAGCGCGACCCGATCGCAGATCGCCTCCACGTCCGGGAGGATGTGCGTCGAGAAGAAGACCGTCCGACCCTCGTCGCGCAAGCGGAACATGATGTCCCGCACGTCCTTGCGACCAATCGGATCGAGCCCGCTCATCGGCTCGTCGAGGATCACCACCGCGGGGTCGCCCATCAGCGCCTGCGCGAGACCCAGCCGCTGCACCATACCCTTGCTGAACTTCCGGATGCCGAGGTCCGCCGCGTGGGTGAGGCCCACGCGCTCGAGCAGCTCGGCCGAACGGGTCTTGATGGTCTTCTTGTCGAGCTTGAGCAGGGAACCGGAAAGGGAGAGGTACTCCTGGGCCGTGAGAAACTCGTAGAGGGCAGGGTTCTCGGGAAGGAAGCCGAGACGCTGCCGGCTCTCCGGCGTGCCGATGGGGTGGCCGTCGATCGAGCCGGTACCAGAGGTGGGACGGATGAGCCCGAGGAGAAGCTTGATGGCGGTGCTCTTTCCAGCTCCGTTGGGCCCCACCAGGCCAAAGAGTTGACCCTCGCCGACATCGAAGGTCAGGTCGTCGAGGGCGACGACGTTCCGACGAGCCAAACCAATGCGGTAGATCTTCGTCAGCTTGACGGCAGCGAGAGCGGAGCGAAGGGTCAAATGACGCGCACGATAAGATACCCAGCCCAGTGAATGCAAGGTTTGTGAGCAGGCATCGATCTTGCTAGAGTTTCGGGGAGCATGAAGCGTCGCCAGCGCGGCTTTACTCTTCTGGAGTTGATGACCGTGGTGGCCATCGTCGGACTGCTTGCAGCGCTCGCGATACCGAATTTCATGCGGTTCCTTTCTCGATCGCGCCGCAGCGAGGCAGCCACGAACACGAAGGCGATCTTCACGGCCCAGAAGTCCTATTTCGGTAACAACCAGGCGTACATCGAAGAGGCTGACGTCGTAGGCTTTGAGCCCGAAATGAACAATCGGTACAGCTACTACCTCGGCCCCTGCGCCGGCACCGAGACGCGCCCCCTCGTGGGCGCCGTGACAACGACGAGCGGCGCGGATGGGTACTGCCCGACCAACAGCGGGCAGCAATGCGTCACCCTCGATGAGAGCAAGTGGGGCGCCGCCGCCTGGGCGGTCACGGTTCCTGTTGCCTTCGCGACGCGCGTCATCAACGCCGGCGGCCAGGCGACTGCCCTCTCGGCCGTGGGCGTGGTCTCTTCCGTCGGCCCCTGCTGCCCGCAAGGGCAGTGTGATTTTCTCGCGGCGGCTCAGGGAAACATTGACAACGACACCACAACCGACGTCATATCGATCTCGTCCCAGGGAAGCGGCGGCGTCGGCACGGCTGCCGTCGCCTGCCCGATCGGGGGCGGCACGACCTCGGTCGCCCCGTTTGCCGAGGGAGAACCGGTAGTCGAGTGCGATGATCTGAACGACTAAGTGACCTTTTGGGGCATGGCTGTTGACATTTTCCGGCAGTCCACCGCTGCTTCAGGCTGGGGATCTGCCGCTGAAACGAGAATCTCTTCCCGAAGTAGGTGGCCCGCAGCTTGCTTTAGAACCAAGTGGAAGGCGATGCCTGTCCCCCAAGGAGAACCGAATGACTCTCAAGCATAGAGTATCTGGCTTCACGCTCATCGAGCTCATGATCGTCGTCGCGATCATCGGCCTGTTGGCTGCGCTAGCAATTCCGAACTTCATCAAGTTCCAGGCCCGCTCTCGACGTAGCGAGGGCATTACCAACTCCAAGGCAATTTTCACTGCCCAGAAGTCCTACTTTGGAGACAAGCAGGCCTACATCGAAGAGGCAAACATCGTCGGGTTCGAGCCTGAGATGAACAACCGCTATAGCTACTACCTGGGTCCCTGCGCAGGCACGGAGACGCGGCCGGTGGCCGGCGCCGTGGCGACGACGACTGGGGCAGACGGCTACTGCGCGACGAACAGCGGCCAGCAGTGCATCACGCTCGACGAGAGCAAGTGGGGGGCGGCAGCGTGGGCGGTTACCCTACCGGTGGCCTTTGCCACTCGCGTCGTCAACGTCGGTGGCCAGGCGACGGCCACCACTGCGGTGGGCGTCGTCTCGTCCGTGGGCGCGTGCTGCCCCCAGGGGCAGTGCGACTTCCTGGCGGCGGCTCAAGGAAACATCGACAACGACAACACGACCGACATCATCTCGATCGGGTCGCAGGGCAGCGGCGGCGCGGGCACGGCCGCCGTGGCCTGCCCCATCGGAGGTGGCACGACCTCAGTCCCGCCCTTTGCCGAGGGTGAGCCTGTCGTCGAGTGTGACGACGTCGGTC
>DATJNL010000013.1:0-24619 GCA_035508175.1 Myxococcales bacterium | reverse complement strand
TGTGATAGAGGCCGGCGGCGCGCCGCTCGAAGAGCGAGGCGACGATGGCGACGCCCAGTTCCTTCGCGAGCGCCGAGAGCCGCTCGGTGGTGGGCCCAGGGATGGGCTCGGCGAGATCGAACGTCGCGACGTCCTCGCGCTGGCAGAAGTACTGCGACCGGAACAGCTCCTGGGTGGAGACGACCTGCGCGCCACGCTTCGCCGCCTCGCGAATCCCAGCGACGGCACGCTCGAGGTTTTCGCGCACCTCGAGCCCGCAACGCTGCTGCACGAGCCCGATGGAAAACTTTCCCGAAGCCATGGCGAGGTCTCCATTGCCAGGCGCGCCCGCACCTGTCAACGACGCCTATGCCGCGCTGGCGGCGCGCCGGTCGGTCAGCTTCACGCTCACGAGCTTCGAGCAGCCCGGCTCCTCCATCGTGACGCCGTACAGGGTATCCGCCACTTCCATCGTGCGCTTGTTGTGCGTGATGAGGATGAACTGAGAGATCTTGCTCATCTCGCGAACCAGGTCGTTGTAGCGGCCGACGTTCGCCTCGTCGAGCGGAGCGTCCACCTCGTCCAGCAGGCAGAATGGGCTGGGCTTGATGAGGAAGATCGCGAACACCAGCGCGATCGCGGTGAGCGCCTTCTCGCCTCCGGAAAGGAGCCCGATGCTCTGCAGCCGCTTGCCGGGAGGCTGCGCCACGATCTCGACGCCCGCTTCGAGCAGGTCGCCGCCCTCCTCCACGAGCTGCAATTCGGCGCGCCCTCCGTTGAAGAGGCGTGGAAACACCTGCGAAAAACGCTCGTTCACGAGGTCGAACGTCTCGCGGAAGCGCTGCCGGCTCGTGCGGTTCATCCGGCCAATTGCCTCGCGCAGGTGCACCAGGCTGCGCTCCAGATCCGCGCGCTGGCGAGCGAGCAGCTCGTGCCGCTCGGCGACCTCGCGGTGCTCCTGGATGGCCGTGAGGTTGATCTCGCCCATGCGCGCGAGGCTCTCGCGCAGCTCGGCGAGCCGTTCCTCTCGCTCCTTCGGCGGCGGGGGCAGCGCGTGGAAGCGCGGCAACTCGAGAAGCAGATCGACCGCGTGCCGGTCGGCGATGGTGCGGGCGAGGTGCGTGAGCTCCAGGGTCTGTTCGCGCTCACGGACGTGAAGCCCAGAAATGTCGTCGCGGATGGTCGACAATCCGCGTCGCTCCTCGGCCAGCGCCGCCTCCAGCTTGGCGGCGAACGCCTGCGCGGCTGCGCGTTCGGTGACGACATTCTCGCGGCTGTCGCGAAGCTCGGCCAGCTGCGTCTGAAGAAGCGCCGAGGCCACGCGGCAGCGCTCCAGCTCGACCCCGAGCTCACCGTGGCGCTCCGCGCCCCGGCGCCGCTCCTCGGACAGCTCGGTCAACCGCGCCCGCGCCTCCTCGAGGCTCTGCCCCAGACGCGCCTCCTCCAGCGCCAGAGCTTCGCGCCGTTCGAGCTCGGAGGCGAGCTTGATCTGCAAGCCGGTCCGTTCCTCGGCGGCCGCCTTGTCGCGTCGGCCCACCTCGGACAGCGCCGCCTCGAGCGCAGCGACCCGAGCCGAGACCTCGGCGCGCTCCACCTCGCTCGCGGCCAGGGCTGCCTGGAGCGCCTGCCGTTCTTCCAGGAGCCGAGCTTCCAGGCCGATCAGGTCGGCGCGCTCGGCCTCGACCTCGGCGAGGCGACTCACCGCGCGCGCCATCTCGGCCTCGGCCGCGTGGGCGTCCTTTTCGCGATGCGCCACCTTGACGGCTTCCACGTGCGAATCCTTGGCGACCGTCTCGAGATCACCTTCCAGCTGCCGCACCAGCGCCGCGAGGTTCCCACGCCGGGCCTCGATCTCGAGCGCCCGCGTCTCCAGCGCCCGCAGCTGGTTCCCGAGCTCGGCGATCTCACGCCGCTTCGAGAGCTCGCCGGCACCCCGGCCTTCGAGCGTGCCGCCGGCGACGGCGCCCGATGGCCACAGAACCTCGCCCCGCAGCGTCACGAGCGTCCAGCCCCCAGCCGATAGCTCGAGCGCCGCTTCGAGATCGCGGACCACCAGCACGTCGCCGAGCAACAGCTCGGCGACCGCGCGATGCTCGGGTGCGACCTCGACCAGGTCGACCGCGGCGCCCACGACACCGGGATGCTCGGCGGCGGGCGCGGGCGCGGCCTCTCCCTCGGCCGAAGCGAGCGGCAGAAAGACACCGCGCCCGGCGGCCGAGGCCGCCAGCCAGCGGGCGGCGGCGACGGCGTCCTCACGGCTCTCGACCACCACCTGTTGCAGCCGTTCTCCCAAGACGGCCTCGACGGCCACCTCGATGGCCCGCGGCACCGTGAGGAGATCGGCCACCAGCCCGAGCACCCCCGGTACGCGGCCGCCGCCGTCCTGCCGGCCGAGCATCACCGCACGGGCGCCGGCTTCGCACCCCTCGAAGTTCTTGCGCAGCTCCTCCAGCGAGGCAAGGCGCGAGCGTGCCAGTGCCAGCTCCTCCCGCGACGCCGCGCCCTCGGCTTCCGCCGCCGAGAGCGCCGCTCGGGCCTCTCCAAGGGAGAGCTCCGTTTGGCCGCGCAGCGCTTTCAGCGCGAGCTCCAGCTGCCGGCTGCCGTCGAGCTCGGCGACGTGGGCGGCGCGAGTCTCTTCGGCCCGGCGCCGCGCCGCTTCCAGGCCAGCGAGCTCGTCGCCCACCGCCGCCAGTCGCTTGGCGAGCTCGGCCAGTCGCTCGCCCGCATGCGCGAGGCTGCGCTCGGCGCCGGCGGCGCGCGAGGCCGCCTCGGCGGCAGACCGTCGGTCCGAGGAGAGCTGTTCGGCGAGCCGCGCCTTCTCCTCGTCGAGTGCCTGGACCGCTCGCTCGGCCTCGACCACACGCCCGCGGCCTTCCTCGATTTCGGCGTCGAGCACACGGCGGCGCTCCCCGAGCGCCCCCTGCTCTTGCTCGAAGCCGTGGACTCGCTCGTCGACGACCTGCGCCTCGCGCGCGACCTCGACGGCGCGCCCCGCCAGCCGCTCCTGCTCCCGCGCCGCGAAATCGGCCGATTGCACCGTCTGCGCGAGCTCCTTGTCCAGGCCGTGCACGCGTCCCGCGAGCTCCTCGAGGCGTCGGTCGGCGACGGCCAGCTGTTCGCGCGTCTCGGCCATGGCGCCCTCCAGCTCGCCGATGGCCATGGCCGCCTGTGTCTCGCGCTCCGCGAAGGCGCCGAGCTCACGGCGCAGGTGAGCGGCCGTCGCGGCCAGCTCGAGCCACCGCACCGAGGCGACGTGCAGCTCGATCTCTCGCAGCTCGTCCTTGAGCTTGCGGTAGCGCTCGGCCTTGCGCGCCTGCCGCTCGAGCTGGTCGAGCCGCTTCTTCAGCTCGTCGACGATGTCGCCCAGGCGCAGGAGGTTCTGCTCGGTGTGCTCCATCTTGCGCTCGGCCGCGCGCTTGCGACTCTTGAAGCGCGTGATGCCGGCGGCCTCCTCCAGGATGGCCCGGCGCTCCTCGGGCTTCGAGTTCAGAATGAGCCCGATGCGCCCCTGCTCGATGATGCTGTACGCCCGCGTACCCACGCCGGTGCCGAGGAAGAGCTCGGTCACGTCGAGCAGGCGACAGGGAGTCTTGTTGATGAGGTACTCGCTCTCGCCGGATCGAAAGAGCCGCCGCTGCACGGTGATCTCGGCGAAGCCGCGCCAGAGGGGCGGCAGCTCGGCCGGTCGGTCGTTCTGCAGAGTGAGCGCCACCTCGGCTAGGCCGCCGGGCCCCTCCCGTTCGGAGCCGGCGAAGATGACGTCCTCCATCGAGCGGCCGCGCAGGTGCTTGGCGCTCTGCTCGCCCATGGCCCAGCGAATGGCGTCGACGACGTTGGACTTGCCGCAGCCGTTCGGTCCGACGATGCCGGTGATGCCGTCGTCGAAGCCGATCACGACCCGGTCGTTGAAGGATTTGAAGCCGATGATTTCCAGGCGAAGGAGGCGCATGTAGGCGCGAGAGTCTACCGCAACCCCTGACATTCCCAAGGGCGCCGGGGGGCGCGGGGGCCCCCTCGTTTGGTTTGCCACCACCCTCCGAATCCGCTTTGATGCGCGCCGGAGGGAGGAGCGTTCTTGCGACCGCGGGTTCGGGGGGTCGTTCTCGGCACGCTGGCGCTGCTGGTCGCCCCGGCAGCCAGCGGTCAGCAGACGGACCAACGGCCCGAGGGCCTGCCCGATAACGGCGAGGAGGAGCTCCTGGAGCTCGGCTACCAGCTCGAGCAGCAGGTCGTCTCGTCCACCAAGAGCGAGGAGCGCGCCGTGCAGACGCCGGCCGTCGTCACGGTGATCACCGGCGACGAGATGCGCGCCCGCGGCTACACCTGCCTGGCCGACGCACTGCGCTGGGTGCCCGGCTTCTACGACGTCGACGACCTCGTCACCCACAACGTCGGCGTGCGCGGGATCAACGGCGGCGTCGGCGCCGCGGGAGACGTGGTCAAGGTGATGATCGACGGGCAGCCCGTCGACTACCGCCCCACCACCAGCAACTTCTTCGGGCCCGAGCTCATCCCCATCGAGGCCATCGACAGGGTGGAGATCATCCGCGGGCCCGCTTCGGCCCTTTACGGCGCCAATGCTTTCCTCGGAGTCATCAACGTCATCACCCGGGCCGGCGCCGACGTCGGCGGGCTCGACCTCGTGGGCCGAGGCGCACTCGTCCGCGCAAATCCCGGGGGCGGCGGCGACGTCGTCCTGGGCGGATCACAAGGAAAGGTGGACGCGCTCGTGGCCGGAAGCTTCCTCTACCTCGACCGCTCGGGGCTCTCTCCTTCGGTCGTCGGCGGCGCGCAGGTCTCCCCCGGCCCCTCGCAGAACGACACCTCCCGTCCCAAGTCGATCCTCGCGAAGCTGTCCATCGACGGCGTCGCGGGCGGGAAAGCCACGTTGATGGCCTCACTCCAGAACCTCGATTCCGCCGCCGAGTTCCAGGAGTTCGATCCGGTCTCCAACGACAGCCGCATCGCGCTCCTGAACCAGAACTACCGTCTGCTCTGGGAGCGTCCGATCACCGACGCGGCCTCGCTGTCGCTCTCGGCCTACTACCTTGACGGCTCGCCCACCGAGGAGGAGCGGATCGACGTGGGCACTCCCGGCGTGCTGCTCGTTCCCAGCGTCGCCACGCAGGGCTTCGGCTTCACCGCGGAGAGCCAGCAACGCGCCTGGCACCTGCGCCTCACCGAGGGCGCCGACTACGTGCAGGAGCAGAACCTGCTCCAGTCGTTCTCCCAGCTCTTCACCACGGGCACGGCGCTGCGTCCCGCCGGCACGGTCCTCCCGGGCACCGGCGCCGGTGCGACCTACACCTTCGTCAACGTCGGAGCCTACGTGCAGGGGATCTGGCAGATCGACCGGAGCTGGAGCGCGACCCTCGGCGGCCGCCTGGACGACCATACCCTTTATGGCCTCAACCCGAGCGGACGCGCCGCCCTGGTCTTCGCGCCGCCCGATTCGGCGTGGAGCGCCAAGCTCCTGTACGGCTCGAGCTTCAAGGCGCCGAGCGCGGTCCAGCTGTTCACGCAGCCGATGGCGACCGGAACCGTGGAGGGTAACGCGAACCTGCAGCCGCAAACGGCGCACACCGTCGAGCTGGCCGGCGGCTGGACCTTCCCCCACGCGCGCGGCGAGCTCGCGGCGAACCTGTACGTGACCGACGTGCTCGGACAGGTCGAGTTCCTGCAACAGGGTCTCTTCCTGCAGGCGCGCAACATCCCGGACGTGGTCGTGCTCGGCGGCGAGCTCGACGGACAGATCACGTTCGGGAAGGCGCTGCGCCTCCGACTTCTCGCGGGCGTCGCCTCGACCGTCTCGCAGGATCTGGGGCCGGCCTTCGCCGGCACGCCGGAGGTAGACAACCCGCTGTTCCCGCCCTACCAGGTGCACGCGCTCCTCGACTGGTTTCTCCCCTGGGCGGGCCTGCGGTTTTCGCCCGAGGTCTCCCTGATCGGCCCCCGCGCCGCCTCGCAGTCCAACGCGCTCATCGCGGGCGCCCCCTACGAGCTGCCGCCGTATGTCTACACCGGCGCGTCGCTCGGCACTGGCGCGCTCAGGCCGTTCGGCAAGAAGCTCGAGCTCGTTATCCACGTCGCCGACCTCACGAACCAGATCTGGTACGATCCCGGCTTCAACGGCATCGACGTGCCGTCGGCGGGGATCACCGCGATCCTCACCGCGGGCGTCACGCTCTAGGGGTACTCCATGCGGCGGCTGGTCGTTCTCCTTCTTCTCCTGGGCTGCAGCAGCCAACCCAAGGCCAAGACCATCACCCTCGGCGCCGTCCTGTCACAGACCGGGGAGCTCGCCGACATCGGTGCGGGAGAGCTGCAGGCGGCCAACCTCGCCGTCTCGCAGATCAACGCGGCCGGCGGCGTGCTCGGCGCGCAGCTCGCCCTGGACGCCAAGGACGACCACAGCGAAGCCGATGCCGGCGTGGCAGCCGCCCAGGCGCTCGTCTCGGCCGGCGTGCCGGTGATCCTCGGGGCCGTCGCGAGCGGCGTCACGATCCCTATCGCCCAGCAGGTTGCCATTCCTGCGGGCGTGGTGCTCATCTCGGGCGCCTCGACCTCGCCGGCGTACACGGCCCTCCACGCCGACGGCGGCTGGACCTTCCGGACCTGCCCCTCCGACGCCCTGCAGGGCAAGCTCCTCGCCGAACGGGCGTCGGCCAAAGGGTTCACCAAGGTCGCGGCCCTCTACGATCCGGGGGCCTACGGCTCCGGCCTCGCCGCCGCGTTCCAGCAGGGTTTCGCGGACGCCGGCACGGTCGCCTACTTCCAGCCCTTCGCGGAGGGGGAGACCGACTATACCGCGCAGCTCGGCGCGCTGTTCGCCACGTCGCCGCAGGGAGTGCTCCTCGTCGCGTATCCGGAGGACGGGACCACGATCCTGAAGGACTACCTCGCGAGCTACTCGGGGCAGCCGGTCTTCTGGTTCTTCACCGACAGCCTCGACGATCCCGGCTTCATCGCGGGCCTCGGCGCCTCGAGCTTCACGTTCGCCCACGAAGGCACCACCCCTGCGACGCCCGATGGCGGCGCCTACGATGCCTTCGCGGCGGCGTTCCAGTCGCAGGTGGGTGGCCCGCCGCCCGAGTGGAGCGCCAACCTGTACGACGCGGTCTACCTCGTGGCGCTCGCGATGACCGCGGCGGGCCAGAGCGACGCCGCCTCGGTGGCGAGCCACCTCGTGGCCGTCTCCGGAGGCCCGGGCACGGCGGTCGGTCCTTCGTCGTACGCCCGGGCAGTGGAAGCGCTGCAATCGGGCCAGGGCATCAACTACGGCGGCGCCTCGGGCCCGGTCGACTTCGACGCCGCGGGGGACGTGGTTGGCCCCTACGACATCTGGCATGTGCAAGACGGCGGCGTCGCCATCGTCGAGCATTCGGTGAGCCCGTAGGTTTGCGGCCCAACGGGTCCTCTGATATCGATCGCACGGGAGGTCTGGTTGATCCACGCGCTGCTCCTCGTCGCGACCCTCGCAGCTGCGCCCCACGGGGGCGGGGAGATCGACGAGGCGCACCGGCTGGCGGTCCTCTCGATCCGCGAGTACAACGCCGGCGACTTCGAAGCCGCGCTGCGCGACGCGAAACGCGCCTACGAGCTGTCCGGGCTCACGGCCCTGCTGTTCAACCTCGGCCAGTGCCAGCGCGCGCTCGGACACTGGAAGGAGGCGGAGTTCGCCTACAAGAACTACCTGCGGGAGCACAAGGACGCTCGCAACCGAAAGGACGTCCTCGATCTGATCGCCGAGATGGAGGCGAAGACCAGGAGCGCCGCGCCAGAAGCGCCGATCGTGCTCCCTTTGCCCGTGAGCCCGATGCCCCCCCCCGCTGCGACGCGGAGTCCGCCCCCCGATCAGGCATCGCCGGTGCCGGCCGCGGCGGTCACGGAGCAAGCTGCCGCGCCCCATCGAATCTCGCCCGCTACCTGGTGGCTCGGCGGAAGCGGGGTCGGGGCCGTGGTGGCCGGATCGGTGCTGGGCGTGCTCGCCAACGGCAACGACGGCAGCGCCACCAGGACAGGGGGGGGCGTCAATCACGACGTGACCGGCCCGAGCTACGTCACCGGCCAGTACGAGGGTCTGAGCGCCGACATCCTGTGGTCCGTCGGCGGCGCGCTCGTCGTCGCGGCGATCGTCGTCGCCTTCACGAGCCACTGAATGAAGCCCGTTTTCGCGCTCCTGCTCTGCTGCGCCGCCTGCGAGTTCAACCTCCCGGGCCCGAACGACGTCTTCCTCTGCCCCGGCGGCACCGGCGGCTGCGATCAGAACGGCAACCCGCTCCCCACCGGAACCGGCACTGCGAGCACCGGGGCCACCGGCGTGGCGTCGGGAACAACCTCGGCGGGAACGACGGGCGGCACGAGCAGCGGGGCCTCGACCGGTGCTTCGAGCGGCACCACGGGCGGCACGTCGAGCGGCACGGGGGGCAGCAGCGGGGCGACGGTCTGCCCGGCGAGGGACGGCGGGACGGTCTACGTGAGCGTGGAGGGCAGCGACGTGCGCGGCACCGGCGTGCCGTCGCCGACGAGCTGCGCCTACCGGACGCTCACGGAGGCCCTCTCGATCGCACAGGCTCCGTCCAGCGGCATCTCGGTCGTCGAGGTCATCGGAGGCACCAGCTCCAAGCCGATGCTCTTCGATTCCGATGGGGGCGAGCGTTTCCCACTCGTCATTCCCTCCAGCGTCTCGTTGACCACCGATCTGGAGCTGCAGGGCCATGCGGTCGCCTCACAGGCCGCGTACACCATCGCCCTCGACTCGACTCCCGTCGGTGATGCGGGCCCCCTCTCAATCGTGAACGCCGAGACGCAATCGGTGGGAGGAGGCGGCGCCCTGGCGGGCTTCACTTTGACCGACGACACCGGCCTGGCCGATGGCGTTCAATGCTCGGGCCCCTTCAGTGCGGCCGACTGCACGTTCGACCAGATCGATCAGCAGGTTCTCGGAGGTCCCGCCCTAGCGGGAATCGGATTCTCCGCGGTGAGCGGCTGTGCGGCATCGCTGGCCAACGTCACGATCAACGGCTTCAACAGCCAGGGCATGGAGATCTCAGGCGGCAGCTTCGTCGCCATCGACGGGGGCACCCTCTCGAACAACGGCCTGGCGAGCACGGGGAATTGCCATGGCGACGGCATCTACGTTGCCAACGGCACGCTCGACATGCAGAACGTCGCCGTCAACGCCAACAACTTGCACGGCCTCTCCGCCAGCAAGGGGACCATCACGGGAACGAACGTCTTCTTCGACGGCGGGGGCTTCTGCAACGTCGGGATCGCGATCGGAGAGTCTGGGAGCGGCAACTGCAACGAGGTTTCGACCGCCCGCGTGACCCTCACGAACATCGTCGTGGACAGCAATCTCGGCGACGGAGTCCACGTTTACGGCGGCACCGGCGGAAAACTCGATCTCCTGGGCTCGGTTCGGATCACGAACAACGGCGGGGACGGACTCAACCTCGCGGCCGGCAGCGTCTACCTCGACAACCCCACCGTGAGCGGAAACGGGTCGCTCGGCCTCTACAGCCCCTACGACGCGGGCGGAAGCCTGGCGGTCGACGGCGGGACCATCGGACCCGACAACCGAGAACTGGGCACCGTCAGCGAGGTTTCCATCAAGGGCAACGCGACCTTCAGGCTCCACGGCACCACGGTTCAGGACAATCCGAAGAGCGACGGAGTGTTCCTCGGCGGCAACGGCAGCTATGTGTTGAGCGGCTGCGACATCCATGGCAATTCCGGCAACGGCCTCGCCCTCGCCGGTGGCACGCTGGGCGAGTTCACCGGCAACCGCATCCACGGCAACGGCAAGAACCAGGTCAACGTGACCGGCGCGCAGGACGGCGGCGCCCCCTGGGACCTCAGCAGCGCAGACTGCGACGGCGGACAGAACGCGTTCTATTGCTACGCGGTTTCCGATGCCGGGCCCTACGTCGGCATCGAGGTTTCCGATGGCGGCTCCGTCGTCGCCAACGACGATTCCTGGGAGAACGCCTCACCGCACGCCAGCTCCGACTACGTCGGAGACGTGGTCGTGAGCGGTGGCGCCTGTGCCGCGATCACGACCTGTGACGGCGGCTAGTGCACGTGCGCTCTCTCCTCCTCTGCCTCGCCCTCTCGATCGCCGCCTGCTCCGGTCCGCCCTTCCAGGGAGCCCACGTCTGCGCCAGCGCCGGCGCCGGCCGCCATCTGTAACGGGGCGAAGCCCGGCGCGGCCAAGCGTCGACGGGTGGCAGCCGGCATCGAACGCTGCCGCGAGGCCGGTCGGCGAGAACACGTCTGAGCGCCTTGACCCGGACGCGATCGTTCCTCTAGCGTGCGATCGCATGAGACACGCGCTGATCGTCGTCGGCTGCTTCTCCTTGGCCGCCTGCTCCGGCACCGGCTCCGGCGGGCCGAAAGCTTGCGGGACCGCCAACGAGAGCTGCGTCACCAGCGCCGACTGCTGCGCCAACTACCTCTGCTCCGCCTCGCTGTGCCTCTTCGTCGGAGGCAACAACGGCAATGGGAACGGCAACGGGTCGAACGGCGCTGGCACCTCGACCGGCGGATGCGGGCTCTTCGGCTGCCACGGAAGCTCGGGAGGCGACGCGAGTTCGGGCGGCAACACCGCGGGGAACTCCACGGCGGGCGGGAACACCGGCGGCAGCGGCGCCGCGACCACTACCGGCGGCACGGGCGGTGCCTGCGGCGTCGTGGGGGACGGCTGCAGCCTGCTCGCGCCCTGCTGCAGCGGGCTCGACTGCTCGAGCGGCAGCTGCGTCGAGCCGAGCGGCACGAGCGGGGGCCTCTGCGGCGGCACTGCCTGCAACTTCGGCGAGGCCTGCGTGGGCGGGAACTGCGCGTGCGACAGTGACTGTACCAGCGCCAACGGCTACTCCTGCAACGGCGCCGACCGCTGCATCCAGGGCCAGTGCGTGCAGGGCGGCAGCGCGTGCACGCTGTACAGCGACTGCTGCAGCGGCGACTGCGCGCAGCAGGTGTGCTCCAGCTGCTCGGGCCAGGGCGGCAGCTGTCCCAACGGCAGCGGCTGCTGCGTGGGGCTCACCTGCTACGACGACGTCTGCGGCATCTGCCAGCAGGACGGCACTGCCTGCACGGGCCCGGCGCAGTGCTGCTCCGACATCTGCGACCAGGGCACCTGCGAAGCGTGCCACGACGACGGTACGAGCTGTGGCTCGAACACCGACTGCTGCAGCGGCCTATGCCAAAGCGGCACCTGCCAGATCTCGACGGCGGACCTCTGCGCGCCGTGCACCTCGGATTCCAACTGCAGTCCTGGGAACTATTGCGTCGCGTTTACCCCGGACTTCTGCGCCCCCGCCTGCTCCACGACCTGTCCGACGGGAATGGTCTGCATCGACGCTCCGGACACGAGTGGACTCGATCACCCGGTGTGCATACCGTCGTCCGAGGCGTGCACGTCGACCACGGGCGGAACCACGGGCGGCGGATCGACGGGTGGAAGCACGACGGGCGGCAAGGGCGGTACGACCGGAGGCAGCACCGGCTGCACCGAGACGACGATCGACACCACCGAGTTCGCTTCCTGCCCGGGAACGGCGTGCGGACCGGGCCTCTCGTGCGCCACCGACCCATGGTTCGGAGGCACCTACTGCGAGTACCCCTGCACGACCACCGCGAACTGCCCGGACACGTTGACGGTTTGCGTCTCGGGCACCTGCACGGAAAATGCCTGTGGCAGCGGCTCACCGTCCGGCGACAGCAACGTGAGCGTGGCCAACAACGCCAAGTGCAACGCGGAGGGGACGGGCGACGGCACGTGCTTCGCGTTCGTCGACCCAGACGCGGGCTACCTCGGCTCGGTGTGCATCCAGGGCGGCAGCGCCGCGGCGGGCGCCGCCTGCGGCGCGATCACGCGCTGCGGCGGCCAGACGACCACCCTGTGCGCAGCCGGCGAGGATTGTTTGAACGACGGCACCTCGAACGTCTGCTACACCACCTGCTCCTCGGCCGGCGCCGCGTGCAGCAACGGTCAAACGTGCGCGAACCTCGACGGCTACAACGACTACTGCCCCTGATCAGCTCGTTGTCAGGAACCTGAGGTCCGACCACCGGCGATCCTGCGGTCGCTGATCTGGTCGATCGGCGCGAAACGCCACCCACGCGCTCGACCCATCGCCAAACCTTTTCAAGCATCTACCTCGGCGCGAAGCCTGGCACGTTCCGTGAAGTGCCAACGCCTCTCAGGGTGCCTGCCAAGCGCCCCGAATCGGAGGCCAATCATGCGGAACAGCCATGCCCTCGCAAGGAGGATGCGCGCCCTCGCGCCGGTCCTCCTCGCCCTCGCGAGTTGCCCCAGCCTGCCCTCGATCTGTGGCAGCGCGGGTGCCGCCTGTGCTTCGGATGCCGACTGCTGCACCGGCAACCTCTGCGCCGCCGCGAGCTGCGCCGAGATCGCGTCAACCGTGGATGGAGGGGGAACCGGCAGCGAGGAACGAGGGACCAGCGGCGCGGGCAGCTCGAACGGCAGCGGTCTCTCCGTCGGCGGCTGTCAGAACATCCTGGGCTGCTTCGGTACCTCCGGGAGCGGCAGCTCCGGCGGCGGCCTGGCGTCGACGGGAGGCTCGACCGGCGGCTGCGCCGGCGGCTGTCAGCCCGAACCCGTCGGCTCCCCCTGCCAGGGCTACCTCGACTGCACCTCATGGGTGTGCGCGAGCGGTGTCTGCGCCTGCGGCTTCGGCCCCTGCACGACCGGCGCGGACTGCTGCGGGGGCGAATGCGCCGGCGGCGCGTGCGTGACCGTCGACGCCGGGGATTCCCTCGGCGACGCAGGCTCGCAGGAGATCGACGGCGGCCAGCCCGAGGATGCCGGATCGGTCGGCGACGCGGGTCCGCCCGCCCCGGACGGTGGCGGGGGCATCTCCGACGCCGGCGGGACGAACGACGGGGGATCGCCGATCGACTGCCCGTCGAGCATCGACCCCACGGAGTACGACGCTTGCCCGTCCACGACCTGCGGCGCCGGCCTCGCGTGCGTAGAGGACGCCATCTTCGCCACGACCGTCTGCGAGTATGGCTGCGTCACTACCTCGGACTGTCCGGACATTCTCTCGATCTGCTCCGCCGGCCAGTGCACCCTCAACGAGTGCACCGACTACGGCGGCACCTGCTCGGCTGACGGCTGGGAAGACGGCACCTGCGTGGCCGACCTCGTTCCGCTCCCCGACGGCGGCGCCGAGTTCGTGGGGTTCGGGCTGTGTCTGCAGGGCGGCTCGAGCCCGGGGAGCTGCGACGGGGCGACCGAACCATCCCGCTGCCCGAGCACCGCGCTCCTGTGCCCGGCGGGCTGGGCTTGCGACACGGCCTCCACCTGCCTGCAGCTGTGCCAGCCCGGCACGACCGGCGGCTGCCCCGGTGGCAAGAGCTGCGTGGTCATCGACGGCTACGACGGCGAGTGCCAGTGAAAGGCTGCGATCCGGCAAGGACCGCTGCGCCTCCGTTGACGGCCCCGTGGCCAGGCGATACTGGCAAGGGATGAAGGTCGCCCTCCCCGCCCTGCTGGTCCTCGCCGCGTGTTCCGGCCCGCCGCCGACCAAGAACACCCTCTGCGGCAGCGCCAACGCGAGCTGCACCCTGGCGACGGACTGCTGCAGCGGCTTCACCTGCATCGCGAGCGGTTGCGTGTTCATCGGTGGGAATGGCACGGCCGCGGGCGGATCCAGCACCGCCGGCGGCGACAGTGGCGGCATCTCGACGAGCTCGAGCGGTGGCCACGGCAACACGGGCGGCTTGATCGGCGGCGGCTCGTCGAACGGCAGCGGCGCCGGAAGCTCGACGGGCCACGTCATCGGCGGACAGAGCTCGGGCGGACAGGGCACGTCGGGCAACACGGGCACGACGGGGACTGCAGGCACCAGCACCGGCGGCGTCATCTCCACCACCGACCTGTGCGCGAGCTGCGCCAGCACCGCAAACTGCAACAGCGGCTACGACTGCGTCACCGACGAAAATGACGCCTCGTACTGCGCCCCCGACTGCTCCTCGGGGACCTGCCCGGCAGCCGCCCCCTGCAGCGGCGAGGCGGACGTCGCGAATCCCTTCAGCGAGGACCTCGTCTGCTACCCCGCTTCGGGGAGCTGTGGCGCGGGAACCTCGAGCGGCGGTACCACCGGCGGTGGCACCACGGGTGGCGGCTGCACCGAGACGTCGATCGACCCCACCGAGTTCGCGTCTTGCCCGACCACGGCCTGTGGTGCGGGCCTCGACTGCGTCACCGACCCGTTCATCCCCGACACCTACTGCGAGTACCCGTGCACCACCGCGGCCAACTGCCCCGATCCCCTCACCGCCTGCTTCTCCGGCACGTGCACCAACCCCATCTGCGCCCCCATCGACGAGCCGTGTGCCTTCGGCAGCGGCCGCGGAACCTGCTACGGCCTGCAGGCGGACGGCGGGTTCTGCGCGCCGGCCGGCAGCCTCGCGGTGGGCGCGACCTGTGGCTCCGCCACGACGTGCGGCGGGGCGAGCGAAGCCTGCGTCCAGGGATCGGTTTGCAGCTCCGCCGACGGCTTCACTTACGCCTGCTACGAGCTGTGCGTGCTCGGCAGCACCTGCTCGAACGGGAGCGCGTGCACCAGTCTCGACGATATCAACGGCTACTGCCCCTGAGGCTGGACCATTCCCTCTCTTCGAGGGGATGTCTCGCCTTTGCCTCGAAGAGAGTTCCCTCCGTGGCTTGCGACCGGTTGACGCCCCGCTTTCGAGGCGGTATTGCCGCAGTGCGGCAAAGCCAGCCGCGAGGAGGCTTTCATGGCGGCACCAAGACGCGTAGGCCGGCGAGTCGCAATCGTCGCCGGGCTCCGCACCCCCTTCTGCAAGTCCGGCACGGCGTACCGCGATCTCTCGGCCCTGGACCTCGGCCGCGCCGTGGTGGCGGAGCTGCTCGCGCGCACGGAGATCGACCCGAAGAGCATCGACGCGCTCACCTTCGGCTGCGTCGTGCCGTCGCTGCAAGCGCCCAACATCGCGCGCGAGGTGGCGCTCTCGGTCAACCTGCCCAAGAGCGTCGAGGCGTACAGCGAGAACCGCGCCTGCGCCACCTCCATCCAGACCTTCACCTCGGCGGCCGACGCCATCGCGCTCGGCCGCTCGGAGGTCGCCATCGCCGGCGGCGCCGAGAGCCTCTCGGACATCCCCATGAGCGTGAGCAAGCCGCTCGCCACGGCGCTGCTCGAAGCCTCCCGGGCCAAGCAGCTGCCCGGCAAGCTGCGGGCCTTCCGGGGCGTGAAGGGCAAGGACGTCCTGCCGGTGGCGCCGGCGCTCAAGGAGCCCACCACCGGCCTGTTGATGGGCGAGAGCGCCGAGAAGATGGCCAAGGAGAACGGCATCTCCCGCGAGGCGCAGGACGCGTTCGCGCACCGGAGCCACAGCCGCGCCGCGAAGGCGTGGGCCGAGGGCAAGTTCGACGGCGAGGTCATGCACCTCTCCGTACCGCCGCGCTACGCCGAGACCGTCGCCGCCGACAACATCGTGCGCAAGGACAGCGCGCTCGCGGGCTACGCCGGCCTGAAGCCCGTCTTCGACCGGCGCTACGGCACCATCACGGCCGGCAACTCGTCGCCGCTCACGGACGGCGCTTCTGCTCTGTTGCTCATGAGCGAAGAACGGGCCAAGGCCGAGGGACGCACGCCGCTCGGCTACCTGCGCAGCTGCGCCTACGCCGCGGTCGATCCGGGCTGGCAGCTCCTGCAGGCGCCGCCGTTCGCCGCGCCCGTCGCCCTCGATCGCGCCGGCGTCACGCTCGCCGACCTCGACCTCGTCGACATGCACGAAGCCTTCGCGGCCCAGGTGCTCTCGAACCTGCAGGCGTTCGCGAGCCAGAAGTTCGCGGAGGAGAAGCTGGGGCGGGCGAAGCCGCTCGGGGAAGTGCCCGACGACAAGCTCAACGTGAACGGCGGATCGATCGCCATCGGCCACCCCTTCGGCGCCACCGGTGCCCGCATGATCACCCAGACCCTGCGCGAGCTGGGCCGGCGCAACGGCAACCTCGCGCTCCTCACCGTCTGCGCCGCCGGCGGCATGGGCGCCGCCGTCGTCCTGGAAAGGAGCTGACCCGTGGCCACCGCGAAATCTTCGAGCGCCGAGAGCAAGGCCTACATCGCCTGCGAGGTGGGCCAGGACGGGGTCGCCACGCTGATCCTCGACTGCCCCGGGCCGGTGAACACCCTCTCGCAGCAGCTCAATAGCGAGATGGAGCAGCTCGCGCAGAAGCTCGAGGCCGACCCGGCCGTCCGCGCGATCCTGCTCACGTCGGGCAAGAAGGACGGCTTCATCGCCGGCGCCGACATCGACATGCTGCAGAAAGTGACGACGGCCGCGGAGGGCGCGTCCATGTCGCGGCACGGCAAGGAGCTGCTGGCGCGCATCGAGAAGTCGTCGAAGCCCTGGGTGGCTGCCATCCATGGCGCCTGCCTCGGCGGCGGTTGCGAGGTCGCGCTCGCCTGCCACTACCGCGTGGCCAGCGAAGAGAAGGTCACGCAGATCGGCTTGCCAGAGGTCCAGCTCGGCCTCCTGCCCGGCGCCGGCGGCACGCAGCGGCTGCCGCGCCTCATCGGCATCCAGGCGGCGCTCGACATCATCCTCGCCGGCAAGAGCGTCTCGGGCTCGAAGGCGCGCAAGCTCGGCCTGGTGGACGAGGTGGTGCCGCGGGCCATCCTCGGCCAGGTCTCGCTGGCGCGCGCGCGCGAGCTGGCGGCGGGGACGTTCAAGCCCGACCGCAACGGCCGACACGCCCTCGGCTCGCTGCGCAAGCCCGAAGAGATCGCGCGGCTCGCGCTCGAGGAGACGCCGGTGGGCCGGCGCGTGCTCTTCCGCGAGGCGAAGAAGCAGCTTCTTTCCAAGACCCATGGCAACTACCCGGCGCCCGAGAAGGCGCTCGCCGCGGTCAGAGCCGGCTACGAAGGCAGCGCGGCCGACGGCTACGAAGCCGAATCGCAGGGTTTCGGCGAGCTCACGGTGAGCCCGGAGGCCAAGGCGCTCATCTCGATCTTCTTCGCGCAGACCGCCCTGAAGAAGGACACCGGCGTCGACGACCCCAAGGTGAAGGGACGGCCGGTCTCGCGCGTGTCGATGCTGGGCGGTGGCCTCATGGGCGGCGGCATCGCCTACGTGACGGTCGACCGCGCCGGGCTCGCGGTGCGCCTCAAGGACAAGGACGACGCGGGCGTGGGCCGCGGCCTCGCCTACGTGCGCGGCATCCTCGACGAGTCGGTCGGGAAGCGCCGCAAGACCCGGCCCGAGGCCGATGCCGTGATGGCGCGCCTCACGGGCACGTCCAGCTACGAGGGCATGAAGGAGACCGACCTCTTCATCGAGGCGGTCTTCGAAGATCTGAAGATCAAGCAGCAGGTGCTGCGCGACGTGGAGGCGTTCTGCAAGGAGGGCGCGATCTTCGCCTCGAACACCAGCTCCCTGCCCATCGGCAAGATCGCGGAGGCCAGCAAGCGCCCGTCGCAGGTGGTCGGGATGCACTACTTCTCGCCCGTGCACAAGATGCCGCTCCTCGAGGTGATCCGGCAGCCGAAGACCTCCGACGAGACCGTCGCCACCGCGGTGGCGGTCGGCAAGAAGCAGGGCAAGACCGTCATCGTGGTGAACGACGGCGTGGGCTTCTACACGAGCCGGGTCCTCGCGCCGTACATCGGCGAGGCGGGCTTCATCCTCGAGGAAGGCGCCGCGGTGGACGACGTCGACCGAGCGCTGGTGCAGTTCGGCTTCCCGGTGGGCCCGTTGCAGCTCCTCGACGAGGTGGGCATCGACATCGCCGGGCACGTGGCCGGCATCATGCTCGACGCGTACGGCGCGCGCATGACGCCCCCGCCCGGCTTCGAGCGCCTCGCGAAGCAGGGGCGCGCCGGCCGCAAGAACAAGAAGGGCTTCTACCTGTACGACGGCGGCAGGAAGAAGCGCGTCGACGAGACCGTGTACGACGGCACGCCCGGAGGCCGGAAGCGGCAGAAGGTCGACGCCGAAGCCGTCGCCGAGCGGCTCGCGCTGCAGATGGCCAACGAGGCCGCGCTGTGCCTGCAAGAGCACGTCCTGCGTTCGCCGCGCGACGGCGACGTGGGCGCCGTCTTCGGCCTGGGCTTCCCGCCCTTCCGCGGCGGCCCCTTCCGCTGGATGGACTCGCTCGGGGTCGATCAGATCGTGCGAAGGATGGAAGGCTGGCGCGACAAGCTCGGCGCGCGCTTCGCCCCGGCGCCGATCCTGGTCGACATGGCCAAGAGCGGCAAGCGCTTCTACGCCGTCCCCTGAGTGAAAATAAGCGGGAGCTGCTAGAATCCGGACGTGCTCGAGCAGCTCGCCCAGTCGTTTCCGGCCCAGGCCGGGCAGATCCTCATCGTCCTCTTCCTGAGCTTCCTGCTCGGGCTCGAGCGCGAAGGGCACAAGGCCGAGGCAGCGCTGGCGTTCGGCGGCGTGCGGACTTTCCCCCTCATCGGCCTCACCGGTTACGCGCTCGCGCTCGTCTCCGGAGGCTCGCCCTGGCCCGTCGCGGCGGGGCTCCTCGTGGTGGGCGCGATGATGGCCGTCTCCTACCACCACAAGCTCCTGGTCGCGGAGCGGGAAGAACGCGGCGCCGGAGTCACCTCGGAGATCTCGGCGATCCTCATCTACGTGGTGGGCGCCGTGGTCGCCGCCGGCGAGCTCTGGGTCGCCTGCACGCTGGTGATCGCGGCGCTGCTGCTGCTCGAGCTGAAGGGGGCGCTGGAGCGGCTCTCGAAGCGAACCCCCCCGGCCGAGACCCTGACGTTCGCGCAGTTCCTGGTGCTGACGGTCGTGATCCTGCCCGTGGTACCGAACCGCGACTTCGGGTCCTTCAAGCTCAACCCCTTCAAGACCTGGCTCGTGGTGGTCGCGGTGACCGCGATCTCCTACGGCAGCTACGTCCTGCAGAAGCTCCTCAAGGAAAAGGGCGGCGTGCTCCTCACCGCGGTGCTCGGCGGTGCCTATTCGTCGACGCTGGCAACGGTCTCCCTCGCGAAGAAGGCCGGGGGCGCGGGACGTCCACATCTCTTCGCGGGCGGCATGCTCGTGGCCTCCGGGATGATGTACCTGCGCCTGGCGCTGCTGGTCACGCTCTTCAACGGCGATCTCTCACGCGCGCTCGCGCCGGCCTTCTGCGCTCTCGGCGCGGCGGCGCTGCTCGGCGGCTACCTCTGGTCCCGGCGCGCCGATGGCGGCGGCGCTCCGGTGCCTCGGGACGAGGCCAAGAACCCCCTCGAGCTGTCGGCCGCCTTCATGTTCGCGGCGATCTTCATCGCGATGGTGGTGATCACCCAGCTCGCGCTGCGCCACTTCGGGACGGGCGGTGTCTTCGGTCTGGCCGGAATCATGGGCGTCAGCGACGTGGACCCGTTCATCCTCAGCATCGCGCAGTCGGCCGGCTCCGCGACGCCCCTCGGGGTGGCCGGCGGCGCCATCGCCATCGCCGCGGCGAGCAACAACGTGGTCAAGGGGATCTACGCCCGCAGCTTCGGCGGCAAGGCCGCCGGCACCCAGGGGCTCGTGCTGCTCGCCTCGCTGGCCGTCCTCGGCCTGCTACCGCTGTTCTGGGCGCACTGAGCGCTGGGCCCCGCAGAACGTGGCCGGGTCCGGCCACGCCTCGGGCGCCTCCATGAAGGCCACGAGCGCCAGGTGGCGCAGGGCGGCGTGGCCGGTGACGAGGAGCGCGATCGACGAGCGCTCGCAGGCCGCGAGGCAGCGCACGCGCTGATCGTGCGGGAGCTTGCTGAAGGTGAGGCCGGCGCGCGCCAGGAGCGGCACCGCGTGCTCCAGGAGGTCGAGGAAGGCGCAGAGATCCCGCCGGTCGCGGCGCTGCAGCGCATAGAGACTGGCCTGCGCCCGCCGGACGACCGCGCCTCGATCGAACTGGCTGGCGAGCTGGCCGGGCACGCGCGGCACCAGCGCCTCCACGGCCGCGGTGAGGGCTCGTGCCCCCGAGCCGGACAGACCGGCTCCGGGTCTCAGCCGCGCGAGAGCACCCAGCACGGCGCTGGAAGCGAGGCCTCCACGAAGGAAGCCCGCGTTGCCGAACCGCCCGAGGGTCGAGGCAGCCACGTGATGAATTGTAGCCATCCCTCCGACATTGTCACGCAACGGTCACCTGGCCGTCGCGGGACATGCCGCGGCATGTCAGAGGGATTGCCTAACGTGCGCATCCATGCCGGGCGTGCTCGTCTTCGACATCGAGACCGTCCCCGATCCGGATCTGCTCGCCAACGAAACGGCGATGCGGCCGGAGCGTGAAGGCATTCCCAAGATCCCGTTCAATCAAGTGATCCTGGCGGGCGCCGCCACGCTGGCGGAGCTGCCGGACGACAGCTACCGCTTCGAGCGGCTCGAGATCCTCGGCGGGACGGAGGCCGACATCCTGGCGCGCTTCTGGAAGCTCGCCGAGGACAAGAAGCTCGTGAGCTTCAACGGCCGTTCCTTCGATCTGCCCGTGCTCGAGGCTCGCTCCCTGCGCCACGGCCTCGCCCTGCCCTGGTACTTCGCCACCGATTCCGTCCGGGAGGACAAGACCCGGCACCTGGACCTTCTCGACTTCCTCTCGAACGGCGAGCCGCGGAACCGCGCGCGGCTCGACGAGTACTGCAAGCTCGTCGGGCTCCCCGGCAAGATGGGCATCGACGGCGGCCAGGTCGCCTCGCTCTTCGCCCAGGCACGCTACGAGGAGCTGTCGGCCTACTGCGCGATGGACGTGCTGCAGACGCTGGGCCTGTTCCTGCGCGTGCAGCGGCTGCGGGGCGCGGTGGAGCCGACGGCCTTCGCGGAGACGCTGCGCGGCGTCCGGGCCGCCATCGAGCAGCGCGCGGCAGACGGCGCCGGCCTCGAGCGCGAGCGGCTCCAGGCGTTCCTGCGCCAGAGCGAGCCCTTCTGGGCAGCAGGCTGAGCCTCACTGGTCGTCGGCCGGCTTCGGGGCGTCGCCGCCCTCGGCGGGCTTCGGGGCGTGGTGCCCGTCGCTCTTCTTCCCGAACGTCAAGCTGCCCGTCAGGTGAATCGGCACCTTGGTGATCCCGAAGTCGGCCTCGCCGTCGAACTCGTAAGGCAGAGGGCCGCTCTCGGCCTGCTTCGTCACGTCGGCGCCGCCCTGATCGCGCTCGAGCTTGGCGTCGACCTCGTACTCGGAGATCTGCGAGGGCGGGAGCTTGTCGCCGGCGGTGGCGATGCCGTCGGCCACCTGCCGGCCAGCCAGCTTGGCCGTGTACGTGACGGACTTCACGTGCACCGGGAACGCGTTCTGGTTCTCGAGACCCAGGAAGAAGCTGATGCCCAGATCGCCGCCCTCGTAACGGGCCACCTCGGCGTCGTCCATCTTGGGCACGGGCAGCCGCGGCGCGCGCAGCTCCCCGGCGCGCGAGAATGGCAGGTCCTTGGACTCCGCGCCTTCGGTCACGTGCAGCTGTCCCTTGAGCAGCAACGGGATCGGCTTGTCGTCCCCGCGCGACGCCCACGCACGCAGCGAGGCCTCGTCCTTGATCGGCTCGGCCGAGGCCGGAATGGTCACTTCGCCGGTGCCGCCTGGTGCGATCGTCTGACTCACGGACGGGTTGTCCGTCGCCGCCTGGGTCCCGTCGACCCACAGCTCGTCGCTGGCGCCGGTCACCGTCCACGTGTCCTGCGTGGGATTGGTGATCGAGAGCTTCGCCTCGACGGAGAAGCTCGTCAGCGTCTGGTCGGTGACGGTCAGGCGCTCGGCCTGCACGGCGTCGGAGGTATCCGGCGGCTTGGGCTGCGGCGCGCTCGCACAGGCGGCGAGCGCGGCGGACAGGGTGATGAACCTTCGCATCGGTGCCTCCTAGTGCGCGGCGCAGCCGCCATCGGCCGGCTTCACGTCCACGAGAGAGAAGTTGGCGAACACGCCGAGATCGTCCTGCGTGTACACGTCGACGAAGCCCACGTCGGGCGCGGCCCAGCGCCGCTCGGCGAACGATTCGCCGCCGTCGACCTGGCTGTCGGTCGTGGTGAATTGCAGCTCGAAGGCCGTGGGATACGAGCCCGCCGCGCAGCTGAAGGGCTGCTCCGACAGCACGTCGGTCTCCCAGCTCTCCTGACCGCTGCCGGACGGGCTGTCCTGGTAGCCGGTCGACGTGCTGAGGGAGGCGTTCGTGGTCGCGAGCGGCGCCTGCACGTACTCGATGGGCGTGGCGAAGTTGCGCGTGCGGAGCGTGCCGCCGGCCACGAAGTCCTGCTGCGTGAGCAGCGCGAGACCGCCGTCGAAGACGAGGTGATCGACTCGCGTCTCCTGGCCGTGGCGGTCGAGCTGCAGCGCCACCCCGGTCGCCTCGGAGGCGACGACGATGCCGAGGGTGGGCAGGCCGCCGTCCGTCTCCGAGTACTCGAAGCACTGGCCGGCGACGAAGCCGTAGTAGCCCTGCGCGGTGACCGGTGGCCCCGCGTCACCCGATCCGGACGAGCCGCAGGCCCCCAGTCCAAGCCCCAGGAAAAACGGAAGAAGCCTCTTCATGCGTCGACCGGTGTATGCCACCCGCCCACGGGGGTCAACGCTCGGCCGCCGATGAGGGCGCATCTGCTGCGTTGCTCGGTCGCTCCGGTCCTCGGCGTACAAATCGTACCCGACAGATCTCGTCGCTCGCCGCTGGCGGGCTCCTCGACCTGTCACCGGTCCTCGCTCGGTCGCGCCTTGCATCTGCACCCTCCTCGACGGCCTCGCTTCCTCGCGTCGATGGACCCCGCTGCCAATAATGGGCCCCATCGAAGATGGGATTGCTCGGTCGCTCCGGTCCGCGGCGAACAAGTCGTACGACGGATCGTCGCCCACCGCTGGCGGGCTCTGTCCCCGGTCCTCGATCGGTCTGCCACAGTTGGGCGCCTGGGCGGTCCCGGAGAGGCCTCTAGCGACTCCGCCGCACGCCTGCGGTAAAACCCGGGACCATGGCGCGACGGCACGCCGGGCGGCCGCAGCTCGGGCCCATTCTCAGACGCCTCGCGCGGGATGCCGCGGCGCGGCTGCCCGAGCTCGCGCACATCCGCGCGCCGCAGATCCTCTTCGTCGCCGGCGAGGCGCGGCGCGGCTCGCGCGCCACCATCCGGCCCCTCGGCGGCAAGGGCAAGCGGCGCCCCGAGGTCCACTTCCGCGGCCACCGCATCCTCTACCTGATCACGCTCCGGCCCCGTTTCTTCCGCGACTCCACGCCCGAGGCGCGCGTCGAGACGATCCTGCACGAGCTCTACCACGTGAGCACGCGCTTCGACGGCACGCTCCACCGCGGCCGCCGGCACTCGGCGCTGCCCGGCAAGCAGTTCTCGCGCCGCTTGAGGCCGCTGGTACGCCGCTACCTCGCGCAGATGCCCGCGGACCTCCATGACGCGCTCTCCCACGACGGCGAGATCCTGGTGCGGCAGTGGCTCGAGAAGCCGCCGGCCTCGGCCGGGCGCGGCGTGGCGCGCCGCCGCTACGACGACTCGCACCTCTTCATCGGCCCGGTGGAGATGATCACGCGCAAGCCGCGCCGGCGGCTTCACTAGCAGTCGGAGCCAGCGCGAGCGGCGGCACCTAGCCGGCCCGCTGCCGCACCCACTCGACCAGCGTGCGGACGCCCACCCCGGTACCGCCCTTGGGAACGTACCCGCGCTCCCGGTGCGAGAACGAGGGCCCGGCGATGTCGAGGTGCGCCCAGGGGGTCTTGCCGACGAATTCCCGGAGGAAGAGGGCCGCGGTGATGGCGCCGCCCCAGCGTTCGCCGGTGTTCTTCATGTCGGCGATGTCGCTCTTGAGCCCGTCGCGGAGCTGGTCGGTGAGCGGCAACCGCCACAGGTCCTCCCCGGCCGCGTGCGCGGCGGAGAGGAGCTCGCCGGCCAGGGGATCGTCCGGCGAGAAAAGCCCCGCGGTGTTCATCCCGAGCGCCACCATGCACGCGCCGGTGAGCGTCGCGAGGTCGACCAGCGCGGCGGGCTTCCAGTCGTTGGCCCAGGCGAGCACGTCGCCCAGGACCAGACGCCCCTCGGCGTCGGTGTTGGTGATCTCGACCGTCTTGCCCGCCCGCGAGACGAGCACGTCGCCGAGCTTGTAGGCGCGGCCGCCCGGCATGTTCTCGCAGGCGCCCATGAAGGCGTGGACCGGGAAAGGGGGCCGGAGTCCCGCGATGGCGCGCATCGCGCCCAGGGCCGCCGCGGCGCCGGCCATGTCCGTCTTCATGTCGAGCATGCCCTCGTTGGTCTTCAGCGAGAGGCCGCCCGAGTCGAAGGTGATCGCCTTGCCCACGATGCAGAACGGCGCGCGCCGGCCCGCGGCGCCGCGCGGCTCCCAGGCGAGGTGGATGAGGCGCGGCTCCTCCGCGCTCCCCTGTGCCACGCCGAGGAACATCCCCATGCGCAGCCGGCGGATCTCCGCGGGGCCGCGGACCTCGCAGCGCAGACCGTGCGCGCGCGCCATGCGCGACGCCTCGTCGGCCAGCTTGCGGGGCGTCATCACGCCCGCCGGCTCGTTCACGAGATCGCGCGCCCAGGCCACGGCGGCGGCGACGTCGGCGGCCTGCCCCACCTCCGCCGCGGCCTGTCGCGCGCCGGCCCGGGTCGCTTCGAGCAGCGTGAGGTGGTCGAGCGAGGCCCTCCGGCTGCTCTTCTTGGATCGGTAGCGATCGAAGCGGTAAGCGCCGAG
>DATJNL010000012.1:0-2908 GCA_035508175.1 Myxococcales bacterium | reverse complement strand
TGAAGTAGCGCTCGCCGGTGTCGCAGAACAGGGTCACGACGCTCGCGGCCGAGCCGAGGCGCTGGCCCACGCGCAGCGCCGCCACCGCCGCGGCGCCCGAGGAGATGCCGCACAAGAGGCCCTCCTCGCGCGCGAGCCGCTGCGTCATCGCCCAGGCTTCCTCGTCCTCGATCGCCTCCACGCGATCGATGATCGAGCGGTCGAGGATGGGCGGCACGAAGCCCGCGCCGAGCCCCTGGATGCGCGTGATGCCCGGCGGGTAGCCGGTCAGCACCGCGCACACCGCGGGCTCCACGGCGACGACCTCGAGCTCGGGCCAGCGCTCCTTGAGGCTGCGCCCAGCGCCGGTCAGCGTGCCGCCGGTGCCCACGCCGAGCACGAGCGCGTCGGGCGTCACGGAGACCGCGTCCAGCGCCGCGATGATCTCGGGGCCGGTGCCCTCGTGGTGGGCGAGTGGGTTCGCCGGGTTCTCGAACTGCTGCGGCATGAACCAGTCCGGGTGCCCGGCGCAGAGCTCCTGCGCCTTGCGGATCGCCCCGCCCATCAGCTCGGCGGCGGGCGTGAGGACGATGTCGGCGCCATAGGCGGCGAGGAGCGCCCGCCGCTCCGCGCTCATGTTCTCCGGCATGGTCAGCACGAGGCGGTAGCCCTTGGCGGCGCACACGAGCGCGAGGCCGATGCCCGTGTTCCCGCTGGTCGGTTCCACCACGGTCCCGGCGGGGCGCAGCCGGCCGTCGCGCTCGGCGGCCTCGACCATCGAGAGGCAGATGCGGTCCTTCACGCTGCCGCCCGGGTTCAGCTCCTCGAGCTTGGCGTAGACCGCCGCGCAGCGCTTCGGGGGGACGCGGTGAAGTCGCAGCAGCGGCGTGCCGCCCACGGCCTCGAGGATCGAGTCGATGGGCGCCGCGACGGGCCCGGCGAGGGGTGCCGCGCCGCGCGCGCGGGCGGCGGTCTTGGCCCGCGGCGGCATCAGATGAAGAACATGGTCTGCCGATCGGGACCCACCCGACGGACGCCGGCCCGCTCGGTGCGCCGGCAGATCTCGGCGAGCGAGATGGAATCGAACGCCGCGGTCACCTCCCGGTCGAGCTCGGCCCAGACCGCGTCCGCCGGCGCCGCGGCCTCCTTGCTCGCCTGCCCGACCGTGAGCCGCAGCGCGCCGTCGCAGGCGCGCACCACGTCGCCCACCGAGATCTCGGCGGCAGGCCGCGCCAGGAAGTAGCCGCCGCGCCGCCCGCGTTGCGCGCCCACCAGCCCCGCCGCCTTGAGCCGCGCCAGCACCTGCTCGAGCATGCGCGGACCGACGCCCTGGCGCTTCGACATCTCGCGCACGCGCGTCGGGCGGCCCCGGTTGTGGAAGGCGATGTCGAAGGCCGCCCGCAGGCCGTAGCGACAGCGCGCCGAGAGCTTCATGGCGCCGGGAGCTTAATCGAATTCCCACTCCGATGCGAGGGATATCCGGGAGCCGCGCCTCGCGGCGGGGGCTTACCATGCCGGCCAAACGCGGTAGCATGGCCTCGGTGTCCATCTCCCAGACCACCCTGCTCGCCGCCGGACCGCAGGCGGACCTCCTCAACCCCGACTCCAACCTGCGCTTCGTCACGCGCGCGCGCGCTCTCTTCTACGGGCGCATGACGTTCCTCGTGCTGGGGCTCGCGCTGCTCGCCTTCCCCACCTGGGCCCACCAGTTCGGCATCCAGAGCCGGATGGCCTTCGCGGTCTACTTCCTCATGTTGACGTACAGCATCGTCAACTACCTCCTGCTGGGCCACCCGAAGCTGGGCGTCCCCACCACCTTCGTGACCCTCTGCGCGGACCTCGTGGTGCTCGTGTACATGATCGGCGCCTCCGGCGGGCTGCGCAGTCCGCTCCTGGCCACGCAGGTGATGTTCACCACGCTGTTCGCCATCCTCTTCCCGAAGCCGCTGGCCATCGTGCCGCCGCTCCTCACGCTGCCGATCCTCGCGCGCATCGACCAGATCGTCGCCGGCCAGGGGCCGTGGTTCATCGAGGCGCTGGTGCTCGTCTGGTACACCGCCATCAACGCGGTGATCGTCTACGTGATCGTCTTCCTGAACCAGCGCGACGAGAGCCAGCGCCGCGAGCTGCTCGCCCTGCAGCGGGAGATGAAGCACCTCGCGGTCGCCGAGGAGCGCAACCGGCTGGCGCGCGAGATCCACGACGGCCTGGGCGCCGCGCTCTCTTCGCTCATCATCCAGGCCGAGTTCCTCCAGCAGCTCGCCCGCTCCCCCGATCGGATGGACGACCTGCGCCGCGAGCTCGGCGAGCTCAAGGGGGCCGCCGAGGAAGCCATCGACGAGCTGCGCCGCTCGCTGCGCATGATGCGCGAGGACTTCGACCTCGTGCCCGCCCTCGAGGAGAAGTGCCGCACCTTCGCCGAGCGCGCGCACCTCGAGGTCGAGTTCCACAAGCACGGCCTCGAGCAGTCGGTGCCGCCCGAGGTCCAGCTGACGATCTTCCGCGTGCTGCAGGAATCGCTCACCAACGTCGCGAAGCACGCCCAGGCCCGGCGCGTGCAGGTGGAGCTGTCCTTCAAGGACGACACCCTCGTCCTCGAGATCCGCGACGACGGCCAGGGCTTCTCGGGCGGCGCCGCGCCGGGCCACTACGGCCTCGTGAACCTGCGCGAGCGCGCGCGCAAGCTCCTGGGCGAGGCCAGCGTCGACAGTGCGCCCGGCCGCGGCACCACCGTCACGCTGGTCCTGCCGCTGCGGTACGAGGTGCGCCCGGGTTCCGGAGTCTTCGCCGTCGTGGGGGTGTGAGCCATGGATCCGATCAAGCTCTTCGTGGTCGAGGATCAAGCGAAGATCCTCAAGAACCAGCTCAAGCTGCTCGACGGGATCCCCGATCTGTCCATCCTCGGCTCGGCCATGACGGGCGAGGCGGC
>DATJNL010000011.1:0-16958 GCA_035508175.1 Myxococcales bacterium | reverse complement strand
GGGCGCACAGGCCGCGGCCTGTGAACCGGCCCCGGGGACTCTCGGCGATGGCAGCAGTTGCGCGCTGGACGCCCAGTGTGCCACCGCCTTCTGCGCCCAGTCGACCGGCGAAATCTGCGGCACCTGCCAGACGAAGCCCGCCGCCGGCGCCGACTGCTCCACGACCCAGTGCGCCCCAGGCTACGTTTGTCTCGCGGCCTCGAAAACCTGTGCGCTCCCTGGCGGGGACGGCGGCTCCTGCAGCGCGGAGAGCGACTGCCAGTTCGGCTTCGGCTGCGTTGGTACCTCCGAGGACGCCGGCTTTTGCGCGCCGAGCGGAGTCGCTGGCCAGTCGTGCAACGACAAGCTCGGCCCCCGCGGGTGCGACGGCCGCAGCGGCCTGGCCTGCCGGGCCGGTGACGGCGGCTCCGTGTGCGCCCCGGTGCCCTTCGCCGACGCCGGCCAGCCTTGCGGTGCGGTTCCCGGCGCTTCCGGCACCGCCTGCCGGGACGCGACGTGCTTCCGGCCGCTGGACGGAGGCAAGGAGGGCGTCTGCCTCGCAGCGGCTGCCGACGGCGCCCCGTGCAACGACCTGACTGGGCCGTCGTGTCACCCCTTCTCGCGCTGCGTCGCGGGCACGTGCACGGCGCAGTATTCCTCGACCTGCGGCGAGTGACCGAGCGTCAGCGCATGACCGCCGCCACGGGCCGCAACTCCCCCGGCGCTTCCTCCCCGCGCAGCGCCAGCTCCCACAAGCCCTTGTCGTGCCACTGGCCGAACTTCCAGCCGGCGCGGTGGAGCGTGCCGAACCGGCGGAAGCCGAAGCGCGCGTGCAGGGCTTCGCTGGCGGCGTTGCCCCCGGTGATTCCGGCGCAGAGGGTCACGAAGCCCTGGGCCTCGAGCAGCTCGATCAACCGCGCGTACAGGGCCGTCCCGACTCCCCGGCCGCGGCAATCGGGGTGCGCGTACACCGTGGTGTCGGCCGTCCAGGCGTACGCGCCGCGGACGTGGTGCGGGCCGGCCTTGGCAAAGCCCTCGAGCCGGCCGGCGGCGCGAGCCGCCAGCCACGGATAGCGCTCGTGCGTCGCGTCGTACGCGGCGAGCCACTGCGCGAGCGGCTCCGGATCGAGCGCGAGGTTGGCGCTCGTGTGCACGGCCGCCCAGTTGGAAATCTCCGCCATGGCGGCGACGTCCTCACGGCGGGCGAGCTCGACCATCACGGCGTAGCCTTCGAACGGCCAGCTGGAAGCGCAGCCGCGACACGGAGGCGCGTGAACACGGCGTGACCATACCACGGAGCGTCGGTCCCACCCGGCGTCCAGCCCGATCGACGGCTCGCCGTGCTCCCGCAAGCCCAGCCTTCGTTGGGCGGTCCCGATGGCGATGAGCCCGTCCTCGCTGGCCGAACCAACGTGAGCCCCCCGTGAGGACGACGAGCCCTCCCGCCGAGCGGATGCTCATTCATCCGCGGTCGCGGGCTTCGCCGACGGAAACACCGCGCCGTGCTGGCCGAAGGCGCCGCCGTGGCCCACCGAGCTCGCGCCGATGACCGACGGGTCGGGATAGCCCTCGAGGCCGATCTCGTCGCGATCGAGCCCCTGGACCTCCACCTCCTCCGACACGCGGTTGCCCACGAGCCTCTCGACGATCCAGAACGCGGCGAGGCTCACGGGGACGACCCAGGCGAGCAAGGCCACGAGGGCGATCACCGACGCCGCGAGCTGGCCGGGGTCGCCGTAGAAGAGGCCGCGCACGCCGCCCGGGACGCCGTTCTGCCCCACCCCGTACGTGCCGTCGGCGAAGAGGCCGACTGCGACGACGCCCAACGCCCCGCAGGCGCCGTGCACTCCGATGGCGCCCACGGGGTCGTCGAGCTTGAAGCGGCGCTCCACCGCGAAGTTGACCCACGTGGTCACGAGGCCGGCGGCGAGGCCGACGAGGACGGCCGCCGGCGCGGTCACGTAGGCGCACGGCGCGGTGATGGCCACGAGGCCGCCGAGCAGGCCGTTGCACATCATGGTCACGTCCGGCTTTCCGAGCCGCCACCAGACCCACAGCGTCGCCGCCAGCGCGCCGGCCGCGGAAGCGAGCATGGTGTTCACGAGTACGATGGCGATGCGCAGGTCAGTCCCGGCGAGCGTGGAGCCGCCGTTGAAGCCGAACCAGCCGAAGGCGAGGATGATCGTCCCCAGCACGGCCATCGGAATGTTGTGGCCGGGGATGGGCACGGGGCGGCCGTCCTTGCGGAAGCGTCCGCGGCGCGCGCCCAGGTAGACGACGCCCACGAGCGCCATCACTCCGCCCACCATGTGGACGACCGAGCTGCCGGCGAAATCGACGTGGCCATGGCCGAGGCCGAAGTTCGACCCGAGCTGGCTCAGCCAGCCGCCGCCCCAGGTCCAGTTGGCGTACAGCGGGTAGATCAAGGCGCACACGGCGACCGAGAAGAGACAGAAGGCCGAGAAGCGCCAGCGTTCGGCGAGCGCGCCGGTCGGGATGGTCGCGGCCGTGTCCATGAAGACCATCTGGAAGAGGAAGGTCGCGAAGATGGCGACGTCGTAGGAACGGCCGATGAGGAAGAAGCCGGTGCCGCCCACGAGGCCGAAGCCTTTGCCGAAGAGGTGCAGGGTGAGCTCGTGGTCGAGCCCGGCGTTGCCGCCGAGCGTGCCGAGCCCGCCAACGCCCCCCATCTGCAGGCCGAAACCCACGGCCCAGAAGCACAGGATGCCGATGGCGTAGACGAACAAGTTCATCGCCATGGTGTGCGCGACGTTCTTGGCGCGCGTGAGCCCGGTCTCCACGAGGGCGAAACCCGCCTGCATGAACATCACGAGGAAGCCGCCGAGCAGCATCCAGACGAAGTTCAGCGAGACGCGCGTCTTGCCGAGCGAGTCGGCCACCTCACCGAGCGTGGGCTGGCCGGCGCTCGCCGCGGGAACATCCGCGGCGCTGCCCGTGTGCGATCCCACCGGATCGGGATCCGCGCGCGCGACCCGCGGGAGCGCGGCGGAGAGAGTCAGGGCGAGGAGGATTCCCGGGAAGAGGCGTCGGACGGCGCCGCGAAGGACCACGCGCGCACGATAGTCATGCTGCCGCGCCGCGTCAATTGGACTCGGGGCCCGGGCGCTGTTCGGCTTCGCCTCGACGCCTTCGCCGACGGGCCCCTCCTCGGCTCGTGCTGCCTCGACAGCCGTCGGGAAGTGCACTACGAGAGTGCTCCGGGGCATGACGAAGGCCGCTTTCATCGCCGCGCTCGCCGCGCTCACTTCCTGCACGGGGGACGTCTGCAGCCAGACGCAGGGGGTCTTCGAGGAGTCCACCCAGGTCGAGCAGACCTGCATCGATGCGGAGCTCCGTGACGCCGGGCTCGGCACGCTGCCCCCGGGCGAGATCCCGACCTGCGATCTCGACCTGAACGCCTGCGAGCAGCGCATCAAGTCGTGCACGGCTGCGGACCTCGCGGTGCTCCAGGCCCAGATCAACTGCGAGAACGAGGAGCTCGCACAGCTCAGCGCGAGCTGCAACGACGCCGACGTGACGGCGACGTGCCCCGACGCGGGGCCCCTGAGCGAGACCTGCGCCATCGAGCTCGGCGACGTGAGCGTGAACTGCGACGGCGGCTTCTAGGAGGTCACGTGCGGGCATCGACCCTGTCTCTGCTTCTCGCCCTGGGCTGCGCCCACGGCGCCCTCGGCCCCGGGCCGGGCGAGACGCCCGGCTCGTCGGCGGCGCTCTTTCGCAAGGCCTGCGAGGCCGGGGAGGGGCGCGGTTGCTACAACCTCGGCGCGCTGTACCAGCTCGGCAAGGGCGTGCCACAGGACGTGGTGCGAGCGCGCAGGTTCTTCGACCGGGGTTGCGAGCTTGGCGACCCGCAGGCCTGCAACGACCTGGGCGCGCTGGTGCTGAACGGCGAGGGCGGGCCCAAGGACATGACCCAGGCGGTGATGCTGTTCCAGAAGGGCTGCGAGGGTGGTTGCAACCTCGCCTGCGCCAACCTCGGCGCGCAGTACCTCTCGGGCGAGGGCGTGACCCGCGACCAGGCGGAGGCGCTGCGGCTCTTCAAGAAGGCGTGCGACGCCGGGGAGGCGCTCGGTTGCAGCAACCTGGGCGTGCTCTACGAGCGGGGCGCGGGCGTCGCGCAGGATCTCACACACGCGGCACAGCTCTACGCCAAGGCCTGCGACAGCGGCAACGCGCAGGGCTGCAGCAACCTGGGCGTTCTGTATCTGAACGGGACCGGTGTCGCGGCCGATCAGGGCCGCGCGGAGGTGCTCTTCCAGCGCGCCTGCGGCGCCGGCCTCTCGCTCGGCTGTAACAACCTGGGCGCGGTGTACCTGCGCGAGGTGACCGCGGCCGAGAGCCACTGCCAGGGCGAGGATCTGTCGAGCTGCTCCGACCTCGGCATCCTTTACGAGAACGGCCGCGGCGTGGACAAGGACCCGAAGAAGGCGAAGGAGCTGTACCAGCGCTCCTGCAACGGGGGCGACCAGTACGGCTGCGCGAATCTCGGCGTCTTCTACCTCCGGAATGGCGCCACGCCGGCCGAACTGCAGGACCTTGCCGGGCGCTGCGAGAAGGGCTGCAACGGCGGTGCGCCCATGGGGTGCTTCGCCCTGGCCGTGGCCTACGACCAGGGACAAGGCGTACCCAAGGACGCCGCGAAGGCGGCGACGTTCTACGAGAAGGCCTGTACCGGCGGCATCCCCCAGGGCTGCCAGGACCTCGCGCTCGACTACCACGCGGGCGACGGCGTGCCGAAGGACCTGCCCCGTTCGGCGGTGCTCTTCCAGAAGGCTTGCGAGAGCGGACTCGCCGACGCTTGCTACGACCTCGGGCTCGAGTACCGCGACGGCGAGGGCGTGCCGAAGGACGACGCCCACGCACTCCTTCTGGTGCGCAAGGCGTGCGACGCCGGCAACGACCGGGCCTGTGGGCTGCTCAGCCGCTGACCCGCCTGGCCCTTGACAGGAGAGCCCTCGCTCCCTTATTTGCTGCCGCGCTTTGGCAAGGAGGCCTTCCATGCGGCGAATTCTCTGGACGGTGGCCCCGGTGGCAATGGGCGCGGCGCTGGCCCTCGGCGCTTCTCCGGCGCAAGCGGCGCCCACGGCGAACGGCCTGCCCGAGTTGCTGCTGCCGGCCCCGGCGCCTCTGCACCGATCGTCGGCTCGGGTGGAGCCGCGGCGAAGCGCGACGAAGCTCGACCTCGGCGACTACAACGTGCCGGGCCAGCGGGCGGACCAGCCGGCCGACGCGTCGGCACCGGCACGCGCCTAGAAGCCGGCTCGGCTTCACGCTAAGCTCGCCGCCGTGGGCGACGACGCCGACGAGATCCAGCTCGACCTCGACCCGTCGGCGAAAGCCTGCGGTAACTGCCGCATCTGGCGCGCGGTCGCCAAGGACTCCGCGGGCGGTTGGCTGGGCGATTGCCGCGTCCAACCCCAGCGCGGCAGGTTCGCGCCCACCGCTCCCATCTGCGGCAGCTTCCTCTCCCGCGAGCGGGAGGTGCCGCAGGCTCTGCCGGAAGCCCCGGAGCGGCACCGTGCGCGCCGGGTGGGCGATGTGGGTCCGCGGGTGGTGCATCACTCGGCGCCGGCGCCGCGGCCGGACGTCGATCTCGGAGAGGACTTCGACATGACTCGTGAAGAGCTGAAGGCGATCTTCCGCGAAGCGCTCGGGGAGACAGAAGCGCCGCTCGCGGCCAAGTGGGAGGGCGGGACGGTGATCCTGAAGCCGCGCGACCCGTCGCTCCAGGCAAAGGAGATCCCCATCGATTCGCTGTTCCACAAGGTCGTGATGGTTCGCGACCGGCTGCGCGTCCTGGAGCAGAAGCTCAACGGCCACGAGAAGCTATCGGACGCCGAGAAGGTCGAGATGCAACAGTACGTGACCAAATGTTACGGCTCGCTGACGACCTTCAACGTGCTGTTCGCGGAGAAGGGGGATCAGTTCGTGGGCGAAAAGAGCTGACGATCGATCTTCGCCGGGGGCTGTCGCCCCCGCGCCCCCGCTGCGTACGATCTCGAGATCAGGGGCCAGGGTTCACGCGGGATGAAGCGCGGGGCGGCGGGTCGGGTTCGGGGCCGGCCGGTCCACTCGCGGCTCGGCCTCGCCTGTCTCGATCCCGCAGCGTGTAGGCGCTCGTTCGCGAGTGGCATCGGCCTCGACGCTCGGTCCCGGCCGCCCCCTCACCCGCCCCGCCTCTCCACTCTGCGAACCCCCTTCAACCACAGATCCATGAACTTCAAACCTTGCCTGCGGCGCTGATCGAGACGCGCGCGAGGTCTGGTGCATAGGCGGGAGAGAGGTAGAGGGGAGATAGAGGTAAATGAAAGTGGGGAGGAGGGGGGCCGACGCGCAGGGGGTGCCGGGGCCCCCGGACGCGCCCGCAGCGCGCCCATGTCTTGGCACGAGATCCGGTACAACGCGCCACCGCGCGTGGGGAGCGCGAGGACGGACCGGGGTGGCACCCCCGAGCAAGCGGCTCCCCCTCCGTCCCTCGTTCACCCGCCGCTGCCCTTTGCAGCGCAGCTCGAGATCGAAGCGGGGGCGCGGGGGCGAAGCCCCCGCTCGATCACTCCTCCAGCCACAGCTCGGCGGGCCGCACCATCGGCGACGTCTGGTAGAGCCGCAGGCCCTGCACGTGGCTGCTGAACGCCACGAGCTGGCGCGTGTGGTACAGCGGGATCACCGGTGCCTCGTCGCTGACGATGCCCTCGATGCGGCGGTAACACGCCGCGCGGTGCTCGGGATCGACGGTCTCGCGCGCTTGCGCGGCGAGCTTGTCGAGCTCGTCGTTCGCGTAGCCGAGATCGAAGAATTCCTGTGCCTGGCTGTGAAACAGCGGACGAAGAAACGCGTCCGGGTCGGGGTAGTCCCCTGCCCAGGCGGCACGAAAGAAGGGCGCCCTTCCGCTGCCGACCTGGGTCCAGTAGTCGCGATCGGAGACCTCGTCGACACGCACGGAGAGCCCCACTTCCGGAAGGGACCGGAAGAGGCTCTCGGCCTCGCGCCGCCAGCTCGGCCGATCTCGCGAGACCACGTAGCGCAGCTCGAGCTTCTGGTGGCCCGCCTCGCGCAGCAGGCGGCGGGCGAGCTCGAGGTCCTGTCCCGCGACGAGCAGCGCCTCCTCGGGTCCCAGCAGGATCTCCGGCACCACCGAGCGCGCCAGCCGCTCGCCGCTCGCCTGCGTGCGCCAGAATTCAGGAAGGTCGAGGGCAGCGCGGACGGCGCGGCGGACGCGGGGATCGTCGAAGGGCTTGGAGGCGCACTGAAAAGCCAGGAACTGCACGTCCAGCGCGTCCACGCCGGCCACCAGGCCACGATCGCCGAGTGCGCGCGGCGCGACCTGGTCCCGGGGAAAGAAAGGGACGATGTCGGCGCGCCCATCGCGGATGAGCGTAGCCAGCTCGCCGGCCGGGGCATCGAGGCGAACCTCGACCCGCGCCAGGTTGGGGCTGCCCGCTTCCCAGCGCTCTTCCGCTCGGACGAGGGTGAGGGCGCTGCCGGGCGACACCGATGCCACCTTGAAAGGGCCGCTGCCGATGGGCAGCCCCCCCGGTCCAAGGTGGCCGATGCGGCAGGGACCGAGGTCGAGCTGGTGCAGGAAAAAGGGGCGGGGGCGGGTGAAGCGGATCTCGAGCGCATCGGGGGCGAGCGGCGAGAGGCCCGCCACGCGCTCGGTGCCGCCCGCCAGGAACGCATCGAGCCCCTCGAGGTCCTCGAAGGCCGAGAGCACCAGCGCTCCCGCCGCCGCGCCGGCGCCGGCACCGCGGAGGGCGCGCTCGAAATGGCGGATCACCACCGTGGCGTCGACGGCTGCCCCGTCGTGAAAACGCGCTCCGTGTCGGAGCTTGAAGCGGTAGGTGCGCGCGCCGTTGGCGGTCTCCCACTCGCGCGCCAGCGCCGGCCCGACCGTCCGCGCGTCGAGCGGCTGGACCAGCCCTTCGTAGATCAGATGACCGATCTCGTGGCTCTGGACGTTGAAGAGGTGGATCGGATCCAGGCCGCGGCTCGTCTCCCAGAGACTCGGCAACGCGAAGGCCAGGCGCAGGGTGCCCCCCCGACGCGGGGCCGGCAAGCGGAAGCGTCCGAGCTGGTCGTCGAGAGACCGAGATCCATAGCGAAGCGACGCCATGGATCGCCCCAGGGCGTCGGCGATGCTCGCCAGACGGGCCGCGTCTTCGCCGAGCGGGCGAAGGGCACCCTCGCTCTCGACGCGCGCGGTCTCCTGCTCCCGCCCCGTGAGGCGGAGCGCCTCCACCTCCTGTGCGAGCTCCGCCAGCCGGCCCGACAGCTCGCGGCCTCCCTGCGACAGCCCCTCGGCCTCGACGCGGGCGCGGGCGATTCGCTTGGTCAGGTCCTGCTCGCGAAAGCGCTGCGTGCCGGCATCGGCTTGCCGCCTCTGGGCCGCCTCGGCGAGATGCTCGAGCCACGAGCGCGCGTCCGCGGCGTCCGTGCCGAGTCGCTCGCCGTCCGCCACGAGTCGCAGCGAATCGCCCAGTGTGCGCTCGACGGCGGCGGCGGTTCGTTCCGAGTCTTCCCCGATGCGCGCGAGCGCCTCGGCGGCGCGCTCACCGAGGCGCAGCCCGGTCTCCGCTTCCTCGCTGCTCCTGCGCACGAGGGCGACGGCGTCGCCGACCCCACGCTGGACACCGGAGACCAGGGTGCCGATCTCCCGGGTCGAGCGGGCGGTGCGCTCCGCGAGACCGCGGATCTCTTCCGCCACAACCGCAAACGCCCGCCCTTGCTCGCCTGCGCCCGCCGCGATGATGGCGGCGTTGAGGGCCAGCAGGTTCGTCTGATCGGCAATCTCGTCGATCACGTCGACGATGCGGCCGATCTGACCCGAACGCTCTCCGAGGTCCGCCACCAGCTCGCGCGCGCTGCGGATGCTCTCCTCGATACGGACGAGGCCCGAGACGGCGTCGCCGACCAACGCCTTGCCCGCGGTGGCAGTTCCCGCCACCTCGTGCGCGAGCTCCGAGGTTCCCTGGGCGCGCTGCCGCAGGGCCTCGACCTCGGCGGCAACCAGGGCCGCATACTCGGCGCTCGCGTCGGCGAAAACGGAGAGCCGCGCGGCGGTCGCTGCGACCTCTGCGTGCCACGCGGCCAGGTGACCGGCTTCGGGTTCACCCCGGCTGGCCATCGGTTCGGCTGTGGCCAGGAGCTCGGCCAGGCGAGCGGCGCTCCCGGCGAGACCCTCCGCCGCGTCTCGCTCGCCGCGCGAGCGCGGCGCGAGGTCCTCGAGCTTCTTCACGATGGCGGTGCGGGTGGTCTCGAGCGCGAGCCCGGCCTGACCGGATCGAGCGAGCTCCCGCGACTGCCGGTGTGCCGCATGGCCGATGTCGCGCGCGTGGTGGTCGACCTCCGTGGCCGTCCGCTGGACCCCCGCCGCGATACGATGCATCTCGAGGATGACCCGCCGCATGGCGGCGAGGAGGCGGGAGAGCTCTCCGCCCGCGTCGGCCCCCCGCGACAGGTGGACGCCCAGATCGCCACGCACGATCGCTTCGAGCGCCTCCTGCCGCTCGAGTGTCCCGCGGTTGGCGCGCGCTCGACCGGCGAGAGCGAGAACCGCGGCGGCGCCGATCTGGGCACCGACGACGGCCGCCAGCAGGGGCACGGAGAGCGGTAGATCCAGCGCGACGGCGGCGGCCCAGAAGATCCCGAGGCCGAGCAGCGCGGCGGCGAGGGCGAGGGCGGCGCGCCGGAGGAGCACCGCGCGACGTTAGCACTTCTACCAGCTTCTCTCCCAGGACAGATCGAGCGAGTCCGCGCCGGCGTCGCCGATCTTGCTGTCGAGCGACAGGCCGCGGCCCAAGCGGTAGCGCGCGCGGATCTCGCTCTGGTTCTGCCGCGGATCCGCGACGCCGAAGTTCTCCACCGCGCCGAGGTAGAGGCGGCCGATGCGCTTTCCGATCTCGGCCTGCGTCGGCTCCAGGGTGAGCACGTCGAGCGGCAGGACACCGCCGAGCGCATCCTTGAGCGCACCGGAGAGAAAGGCGCCTGCGGCCGAGGCGGCGACCGTCGCGCCGCCCACCGTACCCGGGGCGAGCGCCGCGGCCGCGGCTGCCGAGCTCGGGTCGAGCACGCCGGTTGCCAGCAGGGTGGCGATCTGCTCGTGCGAGAGCGGCGGATCGCTCCGCAGATCGAACTGCGGCTTCCGCAGGCTTCCGGAGACCGACACGTAGACGGTTGCGGCGGAGGTCTTCTGCATCGCCAGGCCGCCCAGCAGCGGGTCGTCGGGCGCCCGGCCCGGTCCGGCCTCGGGGCCGAAGTCCAGGTCGGCGTGCTCGACGTCGAGGGCCCGCCCGAAGATGGTCAGCTTGCCCCGTCCCACGTCGACCCGTCCGGTCAGGCGCGTACTCGCCCCGATCCGAGCCTCGAGATCGGCGCTGGCTGGAAGCTCGACGTCGGAGCCGCTCACCAGCGCCGACCCCACCGTGGCCACGTGGACGTCGAGAGGGTAGGGGCTGCCGGGCGCCGGTCGCCGAGGGCCCACGATCTCGATGCCCCGGGGCAGAGTCAGCGGCTCGAGCGCACGGCCGTTTGTTTCGGGCAAGCTGAGCCGGGCCTCGCTCGCGCGGACGCTCAGAGCGGCGCCGCGAGCGGCGAGCGTCCCCGACACCTGCACCTGCGCGCTGAGGATCGCGCGCAACTGGTCCTCGCTCCAGAGGGCGAAGTCGCGGGCGGCGCAGGTGAGCGCGAGCTGCGGTCCCCCGCCGTTCACCGGCCAAGCGACCCGTCCGTGACCGGTCAGCGTTCCGATGCCGGAAGTGCCGGTCAGCTCGGTCACCGTGGCGCTGCGGCCCTCGGCGGTCGCCCGCAGCTCGACGTCGCGGTAGGTGCCCAGCCCCCTGAGCGCGAGCCTCCCTCGCGTCAGCTCGAGCGGGCCCTCGACGGAGGGGGCCGCGATCGTGCCACCGATCCGGAGGTCCGCATCGAGGTTGCCCTCTACTGCGCGGAGCAGGCCGCCCAACCCCGACAGGAAAGACAGGTCGAGGCGACGGGACCGCAGCGCTCCCTTCAGAGGTCCGTCGCCGACGACGAAGGCCAGCGCAGTGCGACGCCTCGGCAGGCTCAGCGGGAGAGACACGCTCGCCGTCAGCCGGCCGCCGAGTGGCTCCGCCAGCTCCGCGTCGATTCGAGCCTGGGGCCCTCGCCAGTCGAGCGATGCGTCGGCGCGGCCGAGAGGCTGCCCACGAAAGGAGAGCCCCGACGCCGACAGCTTCGCCGCGAGTCTGGGCGCGGCGGGCGTTCCCGAAAGCTGTGCCGCGCCGCTGAGGAGCCCACCGAAGGCCGCCGGGCCGCCCTCGGCGAGCGGCAGCTTCGCCAGGGTGGCCGATCCCGCCAGCGGCACCGCCCAGCCGACGCCCTCGGGGGCGGCGGCCGCCGCGAGCTGCGCCGTGAGAACCGCGGCCCGCCCTGGTCGTCGGAAGACGGCCGCGACCCGCGTCTCGCGCTGCCGGGCTCGCAAGGAGACCGAGACGTCTCCGAGCTCACGGCCTTCGAGGGCGGCCGCCACGGCGTCGAGATGCGCCTCGCCGCGGGGCTGCTTCCAGGTGCCTCGCAGGCTCCAGGTTCCGGAGACCGACCCCCGGAGCCGTCTCGAGAACCCCAGCGCGGCCTCGAGGCGAAAGACGTCCAGCGGGCCCACGCGCCCGTCGAACTGCCCGGGCGCGTCGAGGAGAAGCGTCCGGACCTCCTCGCCCGTCCTGAGTCGATCGATGCGCTCTGCAGGAAGCGCCGCTGTCAGGCGCGCCCGGAGCAGCGTCCGCGGGCCTGCTTCGAGGGCCACGCGGCCCCCGAGCTTGCCGCGGGCGTACGCCAGGGCCAGCTGCAGGTCGCAGGGGCCGGGCAGGCCGGCCCAGATCCCACGCCGCAGGGTCAGTTTCAGCGAGGCCAGCCGATGCCCGAGGTACTGTTGCACGGTAGTCTCGGCGTCGACCCGCCCTCGGAGGCGAGGATGCAACCGCGCGAGGGCCGGCAGCGTGGCGAGGTCGAGGTCGCGCAGCTTCAGGTGCAGGTAGGGCGTTCCTTGCGACGGCAGTCCGCCGTCGAGAGAGAGCCTCGCGCGGCCGGCCGCCAGCTTCAGGTTGGACACCGTGGGGCCGTTGCGCCAGGAGATCGACGCAACCCTGGTGGTGTGCCCGCGCAGCCGCCCTGCCCGCAACCCGAGCCGCAGGACAGCCGCACCGCCCAGGTCGTCCGCGAGGCGGAATCGCCCCGCGATCGAGACCTTTTCCGAGGCCACGCGGCCCGCCGTCGCGATCGAGAGCCGCCGATCCCGAAGATGCGCCCGGGCGGACAGCGCGGTCACCTGCCGGCCGAGCAGGTCGAGCTGCGCCGCCGCGAGGGTGCCGGAGACCTCGCCCCCTGTCGCGAGGCGAGGCGTCCAGGCATCGACCGAGGCACCGCGCACTGCGACGGAAAGGAGGGTCGCTCTCGGGATGTCGACGTGCACGTGGAGGGCAGGGTGCTCGGGCGGTCCGGTCGCGACGACCTCCGCCGTCGCGTCACCGGAGAGCCGCGGCACGGACAGGTCGCCGAAGCGTTCCGTGAAGGTGCGGAGCGCCTCCAGACGGGTCGCGCGCAAGCGGGCGAAGCCCGTGACCGCGAAGGGGCCGACAGCGCCGAAGGCCTCGAGCTGGCCCCCGGGAACGCCCAGGCTGAGCCGCGAGACGCGCAGGCGGTCGTGGGTCAGATCGGCCTGGAGCTCTCCGGGGCCGATCGGCAGCCCTTTCAAGGAGGAGGGGTGCAGGGTCGCGGCGAGGGACCACTTGGCCGATCGGCCGGTGACTCCGCTGCCTTCAGCAACCACTCGACCTTCGAGCGAGCCGCTGGGGAACCGGGGACTGAACGAGCCGGGATCGAGGTCACGCAGTACCAGGACCGCGTTTCCGCCCGCCGAGGCAGGATCCACCATCGCGGTGAGTCTGGCGCTGCCAGACGTGGTCTCCGCGTGCACCGCGAGGCGGCTCTGCGCGGCGCTACCTCCCGACGAGGCCGTGCGAAGCGATCGCACCTCGGCGCGCAGATCGAGCGGCCGCAGGCGCAGCCCGGGCGCCAGGCGCCCCAGCAGCGCCTCGTCCAGGTGGACGTGGGCCAGGTCGAGCTCTCCCTCCCCGCCCCGGAGCTGCCAGACGAGCTTCCCGTCGGCCCGGCCTCCCCCGACGGCGACCTCGCCGAGCACCTCGAGGGCGCTGGAATGCAAGGTGACGTGGGCGGAGGCGTCGACGGCCGACGAGACCGGGCGCTCCACCCGACCCCCGTCGAACGAGCCGTCGATCGACAGCGCGCCACCGACGAGGGAGAGGCGTCCGGAGAGCCGCCCGCCGGAGGTGACGAGGCGCACGAGAGGCCTGGCTCCTGCGGTCGCGGTGCTCAACTCGAAGCGCTGGATCAGGGCGACGAGGTCGTCGAGCTGGACGCTCCAAGCAGGCGGGGGGACCGCACCCGGACGGGGATGCCGCGGCCGGAACGCCGCCGCGACGTCGGCACCGTGCGGGCCACCCAGGCCAAGGCGGAAGACGACCCCCTCCAGACGAGCCCGGCGGACGACCACTCGGCGGCGCAACAGGTCGAGCACGTCGACGCGGGCGCGCACGCGCTGGGCCGAGATCAGCAGGCGGCCGGTCGGATCGAAGAGGCGAGCGCCGGTGATATCCACCTCGCCGTCCGGTTCGACGCGCGCGTCCCGGAATTCGATGCGTCCGGCGATGGCGCGATCGAGCGCCTCCAGGGGCAGCCGAGCGAGCGCTCCCCGCCCGGCTCCGGTCGAGAGCAACAGGAGCAGGGCTGCCACGGCCGCCGCCGCGCTCGCGAACGAGATGATCAGGGCCGATAGAAGGCGCCCCCTGAACCGTTTGCCCTGGCGGCCCATGTCCCTACAACATCGACACGCCTCGCCTTAGAACGCTTCGCCGATCGCCAGCGAAGGAATGAACCGGTTGAGGAAGGACGAAGCGCAGGTGGAGGGGTGGCTGTAGGGATTGCCGGGGACGCCCCAGCCCGTCTGGGGCACGAGAAAGTACGGGTAGGGGCACGTGTCGAGGCCGGGCGTCGGCGGGGCGGGGCTCGGCAGGGGCAGCGAGGGCGTGAGACCGTACGACAGCACGACGGGCCGCACGGGGTCCGTGAGCCGGTACGCGAAATCCACGCGCAGCGGGCCGATCGGGGTCTTGAAGAGGAAGCCCAGCCCGGGGGTGATCGCGAGCGAGTTCGTCGACAGATCCAGGGACCAGGCCTGCTCCTCGACCTCGCCGGCATCCAGGAACGCGGTCAGCTGCCAGTGGGCGGAGAGCTTCTGGCGGAGCTCGAGGTTGGCCACCAGGAAGGTGGAGCCACCGACCGGAACGTCGACGACTCCAAGGCTGTCACCCGGGTTGTGGCAGGGCAAGACGACACAGGTGTTGATCCGCGCCATGGGAGAGAGCCGCAGCGCGCCGTAGCCGCGCACGCTGTCGATGCCTCCGGCGAAGAAGCGCTGGGTGATGGGCCCGCCGGTGCCGTCGAAGGACGGAAGGACGCCTCCCATGAGTCGCGCCGCCAGGACAGTGCCGGGGGAGAGCGGGAAGTACGCGCGCAGCTCGGGCGCCAGCCGAAGGTAGGAAAAGTTGCCCCCGAGGATGCCCCCGCCCTCCTGGGCCGAGAACGCGGCGTAGAGCCCGCGGTGAGGGTCGAGCTGGTCGTCCCTCGTGTCCCAGGCGATCGACTGCTCGAAGTAGGAAAGCAAGCAGCGCGTTCCCGTGGCGCCGTTTGCCGGGCAACTCGTCTGCAGGAGTGCGTTGGGCGAGAGGTCGATCCCGTTGAACGCATCCTGGAAGTACGAGAGCTCGGCGGCGTAGGCCAGCGTCACCGTGAGGCGTCGGTGGATGTGGTAAGGGAGCGCCAGCCTGCCGCGCAGCGCCCAGTAGTCGTAGCCTTGCTCGACGGCCCGCTCACCCTCGATGCGCGCGATCAGGTCGAGATCGTGGACGAACAGGTCGGGCTGCGTGAGCTGGAGCGACGACCGGCCGGCGGGCGCGGCCTGGGCGAAGCTGGGCGCGAAGACGCTGGGGATCCAGACGAGAGCGAAGCGGTTGTCGAAGTCGAGGCGACGCAAACCGCCGAGAAAGTCTCTGTCCGTGTAGCTGCCCGTCAGGTGCAGCTCCTGGTGCTCGACGTCGATGCCCAGCCCCGCCCCGAAACGCAGCGTGTGGAAGGGGGCCTCGCGGACCCGGGCTTCGATCGGAACCGTCGCCGTGGCGGGATCGGGCGCACCTGCTTCCACGCGGACGCCGGAGAACACGCCGAGGCCGAACAGCCTGGCCCGCGCCTCCTCCAGGCTCGACTGGTGAAACAGCGCGCCCGGAGGCGCCTCGGCGCGGACCTCCCGTTCGATGCGGGCCGCGGGGACCCGGCGGTTCCCCTTCACGATCAACCGCCCCACTCGGTACCGGGGGCCGTGATCCACCGCGAACGTGACGTCCACGGCGAGCGCCGCGGGAGAGACCTTGGCCTGGGCGTCGACCTGCGCACCGGCGAAGCTCGCCTGGCGAAGCCGGGCGAGGAGCTCGTTCTTCTCCGCTTCGAAGGAGGTAGCCACGAAGACATCGCCCACCGCGAGCTGCAGGCGAGACACCAGCCCCGCGCGCTCGATCGGCGGCAGATCGTCCAACCCCTCGATGGCCAGCGAGCGGACGCGCGACGGCCGCCCTTCTTCGATGCGGACCGTCACCGCGACCGCCCCCCCCGTGCTCCGGGTCACCCGGGTCTCGGCGATGCGGGCGCCGAAGTAGCCGGCCGCCTGGTAGAGGCGAACGATTCGTTCGAGATCGCCCTGGAACGCCGCCTCGTCGAAGCGGGGCGAGGGCGCCAGGGGAACCCACGAGGGCGCTCGGGTCGCGAGATGACCCTCGATTTCCTGCGCGCTGAAGCGGTGGATGCCCTCGAAGCGCAGCGAGCGGAGGACCGGGCCTTTGGCTGCCCCCGCGCTGGTCGAGCAGGCGACCAGGCACAGCGAGAGCAAGGCTGTCCCCTCTCGAGACACCGCGACAAGGTAAGCCGGGCGGCCTGCCGAACGTGGGTCCGGCGGCCGAGGTCAGCGGCGGCGCGCCAGAAGTTGCTCGAGGTTGGCTTTCTCCCAGCCGAGCGCGCGGTCGTGGTCTGGGTGCGCGCGCTCACGGGCGCGAAAGGCATCCGTGTGCACGAGCTTCTTGCCGCCTGCCCCTAGCTCGGCGGGACAGGCCTGGTGCAGCATCTCGTGGTAGACGATGAATTCGACGACGTAGCCGGGAACGGTGGGGTGATCGAGGGCGGGGTGAACCCGGATCGTCCGGGTGTCGTGGTAGTAGACGCCCATCTTGATCGTCCGGCGTCGGCGCCTCAAGGGCGCACGGCTCCAGCCGATGGAGGCCTCGATCGCCCCGGCAAAGTACCGCTCGTTGAGGGCGTGGAAGATTCGCGAGAGGTCGTGCACGCGACCGCGCGGTTCCATCCGCGCCATCGGGCGCGGCGGTCGGATCACGCTTTGGTGACGTCGAATGAAGGCGTCGAGCAGCCGACCTGCCTGCCGGCGCCCCCGCCGGGGTGCGGCAAAGTCCGCGAGCGCGGCGGTGATCGCCTCGTCCGCGGCCAGAAACATGTGGTGCACCCTCAGAGCCAGCCTTCCCTGCTCCCGTCGATAGGACACCATCGTCGATCGGTTGTCGTGAATGGACAGGACGACCGGTTCCCCCAGGCGGCTCGACAGGCGGGCGCGCAGCTCCTCGACACGCTGCTCGTCCACCGCGCGGGCCGCGACCCGCAGTGGCTCGCGACGCTCGGTGAACAGCTGCAGCTGGGGTCCAGGCCGGCGCGGCATTCGATCAACCCTGTATGCCAGCGCTCCGCGCGGCGTCAACGTCGCGGCGCGCCGCCGTTGGGTATCCATCCATTGCGCCACGAAGCCGCCGCTGCCGTGGGGCCAGTTTCTTGTTGACTTCCGTCAGTGCGGTGTT
>DATJNL010000010.1:0-4571 GCA_035508175.1 Myxococcales bacterium | reverse complement strand
ACGCCGTCTACGGCTGCGTGACGTCCGGGGTCCTGTACGTCATCCTGATCGTGCTGATCGTGGTCTTCGACGTGGCGCTCGCCGGTGCTTCGGGCGCCTGAGCGGCTCCCCTCTTCACAAACCGTCGACCTTTAGGTAGTGTCGCCTGCGTTGCACGAGGGCGGCTTACGGATCATCACTTCGTTTTTTGGAGGGTTCAATGAACGCAAAGAGCAACACCGGAATGTCCGCCGGCCAGATCGCGCGCTTTTTGGGCGTGTGCACGCTGGCGGTGGCCACGATCTGCATGACCTTGCCGGCGCCCGAGGCGCTCGCGGCGCCCGCGCCCGAGCTGCTGGCGCAGGCCTATCCGCCGCCGCCCGCCTATCCCGCCCCGGGCTATGGCCAGCCGGGCTACGGGCAGCCGCCCCCGGGCTACGGCCCCCCGCCGGGCATGCCTCCGCCCGGCTACAACGACGTCCAGCAGGGCGCGCTCGACGGGCGTACCGACGCCCCGAACCAGCTGAGCGGCACGCTCTGGTTCTTCGCCGGGTTCTTCCTCTCGTGGATCGGCATCATCCTGGGCTACGTGCTGACGCCCTCGCCCGACGGCGCGCGCCTGGTGGGCAAGTCGCCCGCGTACGTGGGCGCCTACACCGACTCGTACCAGTCGGCCGGGCGCAGCTACCAGGGCATCCACGCGGTGTACGGCTGCATCACCTCCGGCATCCTCTGGATCCTCTTCATCGTCATCGACTGGGTCCTCGTCGGATCGTTCCTGTTCTTCTGAGATCACCGCCGTTCCTCTGTTCCGGGCGGCAGGCGAGCGATCGCCTGCCGCCCGCTTCGTTTCGCCCGCTGACATCGAGTGCCGAACGCTTCCACGCTGCTGTCCCTCGTTCTGGCCTTTCCCGGATTGCCCGCCCGGCCGTCGGGCGACCTGCGCGGACGGGTGACGGCGTTTCAAGCCCGCTTCGAGCTCGCGATCGACGACGGCAAGACGGTCGACCGGTCGTCCGGCCACCTCTTCGTGAGGCCCGGCGGCGTGCTGTGCCTCGCGGTCGAGAAGCCCATCCACCAGCAGCTCTCCTTCGGCCGGCGTGAGCTCGACATCTACTACCCCGACGACAAGCTGGTGATGCGCGGCCGGCCCAAGACCGGGCAGCTGCCGCCGATGATCGACGCCCTCTTCCTGGGCTTCATCGACCCCTCGGCCCTGCTGCCGCCCACCGCCAAGGTGATCGACCAGCAGCGCGACGACGCCACCCACTCGCTGACGACGCGCTGGTCGCTCGTGGGGGTGGACGGCAAACCGCACGGGCAGCTCCTCGCCGTCGAGGCGCGCGAGGGCACGGAGCGGCTGGACCTCATGACCGACGACGGCCGGCTGATGGGCCGCTACGACTTCTCCGATCGCGTGCAGCTCAGCCACGGCAGCATTCCCCGCAAGGTCGAGGTGCTGCACCGGCGCCCCGGCATCCCGGACCGGATCGATCACTGGACGCTCCAGGACGTCGCGGCCGAGTCGGTGGACGACCCGGTGGGTTCGGCCTGCGGCAAGTACCCGAGCGACACGCCGATCAAGGAGCTGCATCTGTGATCGCGCTCGTGACGGCGCTCGTGCTCGCGGGCCCGCCGACGCTGGCGGCCACGCTCCACCTGGACGACGCCGCCGGAGCGGTGACGTTCCTGCTCGAGGGGGGCAGCGCCCCCGCGCCCGCCGAGCCCTCGCTGGCGCAGGCCCGGGCGGGCGACGAGTGGGACGGCTCGCTGCCCTCGGGCATCGTGCGCAGCCTGTTCTGGGGCTACCGCTTCTTCCTGTCCTCGCAGGACACGCTGGCCTGTGGCTTCGAGCCGTCCTGCTCCCACTTCGGGCAGGAGGCCATCGAGGAGCACGGGTTCATCGAAGGCGCGCTGGCGACGCTCGATCGGCTGAGCCGCGACACGCCGCTGGCGATCCCGTTTTACCCGATCGACCTCGACACCGGCCTGTTGAAGGATCCACCCGAGCAGTACTGCCTGAGCTGCAAGTGATCCTGGCGGTCGCGATGGCGCTGGCGGTGGGGGCGTCGACCTCGACCTCGACCCCGACCTCGACCCCGACCTCGACGCCGACCTCGACGCCGACCGCGACCTCGACCTCGACCTCGACCGCGACCCTACCCCCGACCCCGACCCTCCCCCCTTCTCCCTCCTACCTCGGCCTCGCCGAGCGCCTCCGCCTGGACGGGCAATACGACGCCTGCGCCGTCGAGGCCCTGCGGCACGGCTACGCGCACCCCGAGGACGCCTCCGTCGCCGACGAGCGCGCCGCGCTCTGCCTCGACCTCGCCGGCCGCTGGGCCGACGCGCGGCGGCTCATCGTCAACCTCCTCGGCGAGCCGCCCCTCTCGGCGCGCGCGCGCTTCCGGCTCTGCTACACCGAGGTCTTCCTGAACGACGCCACTCCCGCCGATCTTTGCTCGCCGCGCGGGAGCGCCGGCTCGCGCGACGAGGCCCGGTACCTCGTGCTCACCGCCTACACGCCCGTCATGCGCTCCATGCGGGAGCGGCGCTACGAGGACGCCGCGAAGCAACTCGCCGACTGGCCTCAGGTGCCGCCGGGGACGCTCGCCGACTGGGAGGCGCAGGATCGCGCCTTCGTCGGCAAGAGCCGCCACCTGTCTCACCGGTCGCCGTGGCTCGCCGGCATCCTCTCGGCGGTCCTGCCCGGAGCGGGGCGCGCCTACATCGGCCGCTGGGGCGACGGCGTCTTCAGCTTCGTCCTCATCGGAGCGCCCGCCGGCATCGGCGCCTACGAGTTCAGCCGCGAGGGTGTCTCCTCGGTGGGCGGCTGGATCCTCGCCTCGATCGGCGGGCTGTTCTACCTCGGCGACATTTATGGCTCGGCCGTGGGCGCCGTGATCTTCAACCGGCAGCAGGCGGACGGGCTCGCGGGACAGGTGAAGGAGGCCTACCTTGGCCGTGCCGATCCTTGAAGCGCTGTCGTGCGCGCTGCTCGCGGTGGCGCCCGGCGCGCCGAACCCCGACGGCGCCGGCTTCGTCGACCTGCTGCGGCAGGCCGGCCTGCTGCGCGAGGCCGCGGCCGAGATGCGCCGGCAAGACCGCCTCGACGGCGCGCCGGACGCGAGCGCGGACCGGATCTTCCAGCTCGGGCTCGAGCTCGCGGTGGCGGGAGAGCTCGCGCCGGCCATCGAGATGGTCGACATGGCCGTGAGCCGCACGGACGACACCGCGCTGAGCGACGACCGGCGGCTGGTGCTGGGCACGCTGCGGCTGCGGGAGGGGAGCTACCCGTCGGCGGAGCGGATCTTCGCCAAGGTCGGTGCGTTCAGCGCGGACGCCACCGCCCGCGCGCGGGCCGAGCGCCTCGCGTGCGTGGGGAGCCTGTGGGCCGTCGACCCGGAACCGGCGGACCAGTGCGTGCCGCACCTGCTGCCGCCCTCGCTCGATCCCCGGGCGAGGCGTCGCGCCGAGAGCGACCTCGACGCCCTGGCGGCCAGCGACTCGTGGCGCGGCTGGATCGGCGGCACGCTGTCGTTCGTGCTGCCCGGCCTCGGCCAGGCCACGGCGGGCGAGCCGCTCGACGGACTCCTGGCGCTCCTCGTCAACGGCGGCGGCGCGGCCGGCGTGGTCGCGATCTCGCTCGCCGGCGACATCCTCGACGGGGCGGTGCTCTTCCTCGCCGTGGTCACGCGCTACTACTGGGGCAACGTGGAGCACGGGGCCGCGGACTGGAAGGCCGTGGGGGAGCACGCGAAGCGCCGCGCGGCGGATCGGCTGATGCGCCTGCTGGTGCGGCCGGACTAGCCTTCGGTCAATCCGCGCACCGCCGCGCGGAAGACGAAGATGCGGGCGGTGTTGGCGCGGCTGTCCGCGGGGATCATGAAGAAGCCCGGATCGGAAGGGCGCGGCTCGCTGCAGAAGCCGGTGAGCTGCCGGCCGTCCTCGAAGCTGACGGTGAGGCGCTTGCCCGCGGGCGTAGGCGGCTGGGCCCCGGGCGCGAGCATGAAGAAGACGGCCTTCATCTGCGAGACCGGGATCTTCTCGGCTGCGCCGCCGCCCGGCGGCCACAGCTCGAGCTGCTCCCCGTGCATGTCCGCCTCGCGGAGCGTCCCGCGCTTCAAGGCGCCCGCCAGCGTGTGGACGACCACGCGGTGCTCTCCCGGCACGACCGAGGCCGGCCGCAGGAAATCGCCGAAGAGCTGGGCACGATCCGCTGGGGGGGTGGACCCGGTCCGCGGGGGTGGCGGCGGGGGGAGCGGCGGCATCGGCGGCAAAGGCTCGGGAATGACCTCGGGCAGGTCCGCATCGTCCTGGGTCGCCTCGAAGTGGGGCTCGGCGGCCGGCGTGGCGGGTGGCGCGAAGACCTCGGGTCCCAGCAGTTCGGGTCCCAGCACCACCGTCGGCTGCTCCGGCTCATCGGCCACCGGCTGCGCGAGCTGCAACGGGACGAAGGCCGGCGCGGGAGGAGGAGCCGGAGGCTCCACCGCGATGTCGATGGGCGGCTCGGCCGCAGGCGTCCCCAGCCGGAGCGGCGGCACCTCGGGCATCTGATAGGCCGGCTGGGTCGCGCCGAGGTGCGAGGGGTC
>DATJNL010000009.1:0-4629 GCA_035508175.1 Myxococcales bacterium | reverse complement strand
GGGTCGGGTTCGGGGCCGGCCGGTCCACTCGCGGCTCGGCCTCGCCTGTCTCGATCCTGCCGCGTATGGGCGCTCGTTCCTGAGCGGCATCGACCTCGACGCTCGGTCGAGAGCCGCCCCCTCACCCGCCCCGCCTCTCCTCTCTACGAATCCCCTTCAACCCAAGTTCATGAACTTCAAACCTTGCCTGCGGCGCTGATCGAGATGCGATCGGGATCAGGTGCATAGGCGGTAGAGAAGTAGAGGGAGAGATAGAGGTAAATGAAAGTGGGGAGGAGGGGGGGCCGACGCGCAGGGGGTGCCGGGGCCCCCGGACGCGCCCGCAGCGCGCCCATGTCTTGGCACGAGATCCGGTACAACGCGGCACCGCGCGTGGGGAGCGCGAGGACGGACCGGGGTGGCACCCCCGAGCAAGCGGCTCCCCCTCCGTCCCTCGTTCATCCGGCGCCGCCCCTTTGCAGCGCGTCTCGAGATCGCAGCGGGGGCGCGGGGGCGAAGCCCCCGAGAAGATCCCCGGCTTGCGTGCCGCCCCCACCCTGGCCAGACTCTCCCCGGAGGTCCAGCCATGCTCGCGATCGTCGCCTCGTCCCGCTCCGCCGCTCACTTCGAGCTGACCGACGTGCCCGAGCCGGCGCCCGCCGCCGACGAGGCGCTGGTGTCGGTGAAGGCCTTCTCGCTGAACCGCGGCGAGGTGCGTCGACTGATGAGCGCCCCGGACGGCTTCCGTCCCGGCTGGGACGTGGCTGGAGTCGTCGAGCGGCAGGCCGCGGACGGCAGCGGCCCGCGGCGGGGGGCGCGCGTGGTGGGGCTCACCAACGCCGGCTGGGCGCAGACCGCCGCGGTCTCGACCCGCACGCTCGCCGAGATCCCGGAGACCCTTTCGTTCGTCGCGGCCTCGACGCTCCCGGTCGCTTCGCTGACGGCCCTCCACGCGCTGCGGCACGGCGGGCTGCTCCTCGGCAAGCGCGTGCTCGTGACCGGCGCCGCGGGCGGCGTGGGCCGCTTCGCGATCCAGCTCGCCTCGCAGGCGGGCGCGCGCGTGACCGCCGTCGTGAGCCGGCCCGATCGCGGCGCGGGTCTCGAGAAGCTGGGCGCGCACGAGGTGGTGACCCGTCTCGATGGAGCGACGGCGCCATTCGAACTGGTGCTGGAATCGGTCGGCGGCCCCTCGCTCGCCGCCTCGCTCGAGCACGTGGCGTCCGGGGGCACGGTGGTGGCCTTCGGCAACTCGTCGGCCGAGACGACGACGTTCAACAGCTCGGCCTTCTACCCGAAAGGCGGCGCGAAGCTCGTGGGCTTCATCCTGTTCTGGGAGCTCGCCCACGCGGGCGGGGGCGCGGCCGACCTCGCGTTCCTGGCCCGCGCGCTGGCCGAGGGGCGGCTCACCTCGCACGTGGACCTCGAGCTGGGCTGGCGGGACACGTCGCAGGCGATCGGCGCGCTGCTGGACAGGCGCATCGCCGGCAAGGCGGTGCTGCGGGTCGAGTAGAGAAGCCCGGGCGGCTGCGCCGCTTGCCGCGTCTACAGCGGCTGCCCGACCTCTCCCAGGAGCAGCTCCCGCGCGACCGGGATCGGCGGATACCCGAGCGACAGGAGCGCGTCGTGGAAGCCTTCGAGCGTGTACGCCGCGCCGAGCTTCTCCTGGTAGTCATGCCTCAGCTTGAGGATCTCGAGCTTGCCGAGCGTGTACACGAGGTACGTCGGGTCCGCCGTGCCGCGCTGGGCCTCGCGCAGCGCGTTCGCGTGGTTCAGGTAGGCGTTCTTCTCGAAGAATGCCACGGCCTCGTCGAGCGTCATCCCGCGGGTGTGCATGCGCAGCCCCACCAGGTAGCGGCAGGCGCGCACGAGACCCCACTGCTCCTCCGAGATCCAGAGCTTCGGATCGTTGCCGCCGTAGCCCTCCTCGAGCAGCATCTCCTCCCCATAATGCGCCCAGCCCTCGATGAACGAGTTGGCGGCGACCAGCTTGCGCACCTTGGTGGGGCTCTTCGGGAGCCAGAGGAACTGGACGTAGTGGCCGGGGTAGGCCTCGTGGATGGCGGTGTTGGCGATGTCGCCGCGCCAGTAAGCCTCGAGGTGCTCCTCGATCCGCTGCGCCGGCCAGCTCTTCTCGGGGAGCGTCTCGTAGAAGTACGCCTCGGTGGCCTTGGTCTCGAACGGCCCCGGCGTGTCCATCGAAGCGAAGGTGAAGGCGCGCGCGAACGGCGGCGTCTCGGCCACGGTGGGCAGCTGCTGCGAGGGCAGGCCCACGATGTGGTGCTGCTCGCAGAAGTCACGCAGCGAGGCCAGGAGCGCCTGCGTCTGCGCGAGGAGCTGGTCGGCCGCCGGGTGATCCTTCGTGAGCTTCGCGAGCACCGCCGCGGGCCCGGCGCCGGGTTCGATCTGGTTGGCGGTCGACACGATGTTCGCCTGCTGCCGCGCCAGCTCGCCCTCGCCGATCTCGATCAGCCGGTCGATGGGCAGGTCGATGCCCTCCTCGTAGAGGAGCTTCTTGCGGTACACGTCCTCGCCGAGCCGGAAGTCGCCGTCGGCGCGCGCGGCGAGGTCGTTCTTCAGGAAGTCGAGGTAGCCCCGGTAGGCCTCGGCCGCCCGATCCGTGGCGTCGCGCAGCTGGGCTTGCAGGCCCGCGTCGTCGACCTTGGCGAACGCCGCCGGCACGTCCTGCGTGAGGAACGAGAGCGTGCCCTCCGCGTCCTCCTGCGCGATGTCCACCCACAGCTTGGGCGGGTTCTTCAGATTCGCCTCCGCGTCGGCGAGGATCGCCGGCACGGCGCGCTCCCGGGAGACGACGTCGGCCAAGCGGTCCGCGAGCGGCGCGAAGTCGCGCTTCACCAGGCCGAAGATCGACCAGGCCACCCGGTCGTTGTAGTACGACGGCTGCCGCTCCCACGACCGGATCTCGGTCAGATCGAGCAGCTCCGCCTGGATCGACGAGAGGAGGAGCTCGCGATCGACGCGGTCGGCGTCGGTCAGATCCGCCGGGCTCATGCCGTCGAGCTCGGCGAGCGCCGCGCGCAGCCGCAGGACCTCGTGGCTGATGGCGCCGCGGGACAGATCCGGCATCTTGCCGTCGCGGTCGTGGAAGCCGTCGTCGGTGGCCTCACCCGGGCGGAAGTCGAAGTAGCCCTGGTAGTAGCGGTCGATGAAGCGCTGGAAGACGCGGTCGGTGTAGGCGAGCTTCGAATCCTGCAAGGCGGGATCTCCCACGGTGGCGCAGGCAGCGGAGAGCAAGAGCACGGCGAGCAAGGCGCGGGGCATCGGTGTCCTTTCAGGTGGCGCGGGCGACGGCGACGTGGCGGATGTGCAGCGCCCCCAGGTAGCGCTGGTAGCGGCGCGGGAGCTTCTCGGCGGCGAAGGCCGCGAGCGACTGATCGGACTGCAGCGCAAAGCCGCGCTCGTGGAGGAACGCGGGGACCGCCGCGGGGTCGAAGCCGAAGCGGAAGGGCTCGCCGGCGCGCGCGATGAACCACTGATCGACCCGCTCCCAGCCGCGCGGCCGGTGGATGGTGTGCAGCTCGGCGTAGGTGAAGCCCAGCAGGGAGCCCGGCGCGGCATAGGCGCGCACCGTGCGCACGGTGGCGTCGATGGCGTCGGCCGACAGGTAGTTCGTGACGCCCTCCCAGAGGGTCAGGGTGCGCCGCGCCGGATCGTGCCCCAGCGCGGCGAGCGCCGCCGGCAGCTCCGCCAGCGGCCGCCGCTCGAAGTCCCAGGGGAGAAAGCTCACCTCGGCTGGCGGCGCCCCCGCCTCCTCCAGCACCTGCCGCTTTCGGCTCTGCGTGGAGGGGTGATCCACCTCGAACACGCGGACACCCTCCAGCTCGTCGCGCAGCCGCCACGCGCGCGCGTCGTAACCCGCCCCCAGCAGCACGAGCTGCCGCCCGCTCGCGCGCACGAAGTCGCGCAGCAGATCGTCGAGCGCGCGGGTGCGGGCCTGCATCATGAGCACCCGCCCCAGCACCTGCGAGCCGCCCAGCGAGGCCAGCAGCGGCGCGAGGCGCGGGTGGTGCTCGGCCGCCGCGCGCAACGGCACGAAGGGCCCGCCCGCGAAGCGCGCGCCGTAAGGGTCCTCCGCGAGCCGGGCCTCCCGCGGCAGCATCGGCGCGAGGCCGCGCAGCCCGGCCACCCAGGCCGCCGTCCAGCTCGGGGCGCCCTCCTTCACGCCTTCTTCCTCCGCCGGCGCGCGGCCAGCGGCACCGGCTGAGACTCCCGACGCCCCTCCACGGCACCGTCGAACGGATCGTCCGCCTCGTTCGGAGGTTCGGGTTCCAGGCCCGCTGCCTCCTCGAGCTTCGCCAGCCGTCCCTCCACCCGCTGCAGCGCCTCCGCCACCGGGTCCGGAAGGTTCGCGTGCTGGGCATCTCCCACCGCCGCGCGCCCCGCCACCAGGCGCCCCGGCACGCCGACGACCGTCGCGCCCGCCGGCACGTCCCGAATCACCACTGAGCCCGAGCCGATGCGGGCGCCGTCGCCCACGTCGATGGCCCCCAGCACGCAGGCGTTCGAACCGACGACCACCTCGCGCCCCAGCCGGGGGTGCCGGCGCACGCGCGCCTGGCTCACCCCGCCCAGCACCACGCCCTTGTACAGGACGCAGCCGTCGCCGATCTCCGCCGTCTCGCCGATGACCAC
>DATJNL010000008.1:0-8927 GCA_035508175.1 Myxococcales bacterium | reverse complement strand
AAGTTGCTCGACGGCGTCCCCGAGCTCTCCATTCTGGGCTCGGCCATGACCGGCGAGGACGCCCTCGAAGCGATGGAGCGGACGCTCCCCGACGTCGTGCTCTGCGACCTGGGCCTGCCCAAGATGAGCGGCATCGAGGTGACGCGCAACCTCAAGGCGCGCCACCCGCGCGTCGAGGTGCTGATCTTCACGATCTTCGACGAGGAGGAGAAGGTCCTCGACGCCATCCGCGCGGGCGCGGCCGGCTACCTGCTCAAGGGCGCGACCGCCGACAAGATCGTCGAGGCCATCAAGGACGTGCGCGGCGGCGGCACCGTCATCCAGCCCAGCCTGGCCCGCCGCCTCCTGCGCCACTTCAATCCCGAGGGCGGCTTCCCGCGCGTGCCCACGCCGCCCTCCGGCCTCCCCCTGGCCAAGGGACAGCAGGAGGAGGAGACGCCCGCGCTCACGCCGCGCGAGAGCGAGATCCTCGAGCTCATCGCCAAGGGGCTCTCCAACACCGAGGCCGGGCGGGTGCTCGAGATCTCCGCCGCCACCATCCGCACCCACCTCGAGCACATCTACGCGAAGCTCGAGGTCACGAACCGCGTGGAGGCCGTCACCGAAGGCATCCGCAAGGGCCTGATCGACGTCTAGAAGTAGTTTCAAGACCCCCGGCCGTAGCGAGAAAGCCGAGACCGAAGCGAGGCGGGCGCCCGAGGAGTGAGCAGCGGAAACGTGCCCTCTGAGGCACGTTGAGCAGCGGAGCGACGAGGCTGCCCGGCGCAGCGAGAGTATCGGCTTTCGCAGTAGGCCGGGGGTCTTGAAACTGCTTCTAACGCTGCTGGCGCAGCAGGGAGCCGCGCGCGCCAGCGATCCAGAGCCGACCCAGCGCTTGAGTGAAGGCGGCGACGCCCCCCTGCGGCACCGGCAACGGGCGGCTCGTCCAGACTTTGCCGTCCCAGTGGTGCCAGCGCCACCGGCGCGCGGCGAGGTTCTGGGAGAGCACGTCGACGTCGTCCGGGGCGCGGCCGGTGATGCGGCGGCAGCGCTCGCCTGCCTCGGGGAGCTGGAAGGGTGAAGGCGCGTCGAGCGGCTGCGGAGTCCATCGCTCGCCGTCCCAGTGCGCGAGCCCGCGGTCGCCGCAGGCCCACACGTCGCGGGGGCCGAGGGTGAGAAGCTCGTCGGCCTGTCCCACGCCCTCGCCGCGCACCACGCTCCAGGCCTTTCCGTCCCAGTGGAGCGCGTAGGACGCGGCGTCGTCGCCGCTGCCCACCCGGCCGGCCACCCACACGTCGGCGGCGCCGCTGCCCGAGATCCGATGCAGGCGGCGCTCCGGCGGTCCCGGCGGCACGTCGATCCAGCGCCAGCCCGTGGGCCCCCAGCGGAAGACCCCGTCCGCCGGATCGCCCGTGCGGCGACGCCCCACCGCCCACACGTCGCCGTCGCTGCTTCCCCACACGTCGTCGAGCCGGGGCCCCGGCACGCGCTGGAGCTTCCCGCCATCCCAGCGCAGCGTGACGCCGTCGCCCACCGCCCACACCTGTCCGTCCGGGCTCGCCCACACCGCGCGCAGGTCGTCCCGCTCCGCCGCGAGGTGGTGCCACCAGCGCTGCCCGTCGTACTCCAGAAGCGTCCCGCGACCCACGACCCAGAGCTCGCGGTCCGTGCCGGCGAGCCCCACGAGGTCGGCCTCGGCGAGCGTCTGGCTCCACGCGGCCCAGGCCTTGCCGTTCCACCGGAGGAGCGCACCCCCGCGGCCCGCGGCCCAGGCGCTCGAGGGCGAGCTGCCCCAGAGGGCCAGCAGATCCTGCTGCGTCGGCGCCGGCGTCCGCGCGAGCGCGCGCCCGTCCCAGTGGAGCAGCAGCCCGCCCTCCCCTGCCATCCACGCGTCGTCGTCCGCGGCCCGCCACAGGGCGGCGGGCTTCTCGGGCGCCTCGATCTCGGCGAGCGGGCGCAGCCGTCCGGCCTCGAAAGCGCGCAGCGCGACGAAGGGGTTCTCGACCGTGTCGGCGTCCCACTGCACCGCCCACGGCCCCTCGCGCGTGCCCCGGACGAAGTGGCTCGACGCGAGGAGAACGTCGCCGCCCGGATCGGCGGCGCCGAGCGCGGTGGCCGAGGCCGCGCCGAAGGCGGCGTCGTCCGCCCGGCGCGCGCCCCGCTTGCCGAACAGAAAGAGCGCGCCGCTCGACGCGGCGGTCGCCAGGAGCTGGCCACCTGGCAGCGGCGCGACCTCCGCGAGCGGCTCGCCCGCCTGCGCGTCGAGGGGCGACCAGCGCTGCCCGTCCCAGCGGAGGACGTCGCTCCCATCGGCGGCGTCGCCCACGGCCCAGACCTCGGTGCTCGAACGACCGCCGATACCGCGCAGGAAGGCGGCGTCGACGCCGAGCGGAACCCGGGCCCAGAGGCGGCCATCGAAGTGCAGCGCGACCGGCTGGGCGCCCACCGCCCAGACGTCGGAAGCGGCCGTGCCCCAGACGCCGCAGAGGGCGGCGCTGCTGTCCGTGGGAAGGGCCGCCCAGCGCTTGCCGTCCCAGTGCAGGAGCGTGGCCGAGTCGCCGGTCCAGCCCAGCTCCGCCGAGACCCCGTCGCAGTCGCCGCCCACCGCCCAGACGTCGTCGGCCGCCGCCCCCCACAGGCCCACGAGGTCGTGCCCCTGCGGTCGCGGACTCTCCCAGCACCAGCCGTCGCGGCAGAAGGGCGGGAGGGTGAGCGCCACGACCAGCCGCTCCGGCGGCGGGCCCGGCGCCGGCGGTGCCACCCTCGTGGGGGCGGGGCGTCGCAGCCACCAGGCGGCACGGGCCACGGCCAGCGCGGCGACGGCGCCCAGCAGTGCGCTCAGGAGCTGCCAGCGGCGCGGGGCCTTCACCGAGCTGCAGGGTAGCCCGCCGCCGGGCTCGAGTCAGCCGTGTCTCAACGGGGGCGCCGCGTCACCGGCTCGGCGATCGACCGGTGCACGGCGCGCCGCGCCGCCCAGAGCAGCGACAGGAAGCGGCGGCCCACCTCGTCGCGCACGCGATCCCAGAAACCGGACGCCGCCAGCTCGACGCGCCGCGAGAAGAGGATCTTCTCGTTCACCCAGCGCTCGACGTCGCCCGCCAGGCCGTGGCCGTGCACCTCCGCGAGGACCTCGAGGTTCACGACCGAGAGCGGATCGAAGTTGAAGCTGCCGATGAGGGCGACCCGGCCGTCGATGGCTGCCACCTTGGCGTGGAGCACCGAGCGATTCCACTCGTAGATGCGCACGCCCGCGCGGAGGAGGCCGCGGTAGTAGAGGTGAATCGCGGCGCGGATGAGGGGCACGTCGCTGCGCCCGGGGACGAGCAGCGTCACGGAGACGCCCCGGCGGGCCGCCGCGCGGATCGAGCGCAGGAGCCGCCGATCCGGCAGGAAGTACGACTGCGCCAGCACGATGCGCTCCTGCGCCGCACCGATGGCCTTCAGGTAGGCGCGCCGGAGCGACCGCGAGCCAGTCTCGGAGGAGAGGAACACGCGCACGCCGGGATCGCCGGGCCCGCGCGGCTCGCGCCGGATGCGCCGGCCCAGCGAGGCGCAGACCGGCCCGGCGAGCTGGACCGCGAGGTCGCTCCAGCCGTGATCCCCCAGGAACTCCGCTCCGATGTTGAGCCCGCCGAGCCAGGCCATGTGGTCGTCGATGAGCAGGAGCTTGCGGTGGTCGCGCCGGATGTGGCCGCGGAACGTCGCGAGGAAAGGGTTGTAGACGCGGGCGTCGGCCCCGGCGGCGCGTAGCTCGCGCACCAGGCCGCGCCCCGACAGCCCGCTGCCCCAGCCGTCGACGATGACCTCGACGTGCACGCCCCGGCGGGCGGCGGCGTCCAGCGCGGCGGCGAAGCGGCGGCCCACCGCGTCGTGGTGGAACGAATAGACTTCCAGGTAAACGTAGCGGCGCGCCGTCTGGATGGCCGCGATCATCGCGGCGAACGCTTCATCGGCCTCGGTGAAGAGGCGCACCTGCATCGCGGGGCTCTTCCCTCCTCCCGCGCGGGGAAGGGTAGGGGCGGGGGCTCGAACGGATCGTTGCCCTTTTTCCCCTTCCCTTCCGGGCTGCGCGGGGGAGGAAGACGTCATGCTTTCACTTTCTCCGCCTTGACGGAGATCTTCTTGGGCTGGAGCTCCGGCTTCTTCGGGAGCACCAGCGTCAGGACACCATCCTTGAGCTCGGCGCGGACGTGCTCGCCGTCGGCTCCCTCCGGGAGCGTGAACGAGCGCGTGAAGCTGCCGAAGCTTCTTTCTCTCGCGTAGTACGTGTCGGTGTTCTCCTCCTTCTCCGCCTCGCGTTTTCCGTTCACGACGAGCCGGTTGCCGGTGAGCGTGATGTCGAGATCCTGCTCCTTCACGCCCGGCACGTCCGCCTTGAAGACGTACGAGTCCTTGGTCTCCTTCACCTCGAAGGGGGCCATGAGGGCTGCCGCGCGATCCATGTCGGTCGCGTAGCTCTCCATCTCGCGGAACGGGTCCCACCGCAGCAGCTCCCTCGCCCACTGGTACGGATCGGCGGGCGCCGCCTGCGTCGGTGTGTTGCGCCTGATCAGCAGTGCCATTTGCTCACTCTCCTTGTTGGAACTGTGGCGGGAGAGAGCAACTCGCGTGCCGGGCGCGAATCCCTTCGAATCGTGTGGCTCCGCCCGCAGCGCTTGCCGGCACCGCCCTTGCGGCGCAAGCCTTGCGGCAAGGGCTCGGGTGACGGCCCGGGTCTCGAGCCTCGTGCGCTGCGGCGCGGGCGCGTGACCTGCGGGAGCAGCAGCGGGGAGCGCTCGGGCTCCGAGGGCCATGGGGGCCCGGGCGATCGCAACTACCCAGTTTCCGAGAGCTATTTCCCTTTGGATGGTCGCGACCACCCAAGTTCCAAGAGCGATCTCCCCTTGGGTGATCGCGATCGCCCAAGTTCCAAGAGCGATTTCCCTTCGGGTGATCGCGATCGCCCAGGTTCCAAGAGCGACTTCCCTTCGGGTGATCGCGATCGCCCAGGTTCCAAGAGCGATCTCCCTTCGGGTGATCGCGATCGCCCAAGTTCCAAGAGCGATCTCCCTTCGGGTGATCGCGATCGCCCAGGTTCCAAGAGCGATCTCCCGTCGGGTGATCGCGATCGCCCGAGTTCCAAGAGCGACTTCCCTTCGGGTGATCGCGATCGCCCAGTTTCCAAGCGCGCTTGGACGTTGGGGGATCGCGCTTGGCTGACGGGAGGCCGGCCTTGGACGCCGGGAAGACGGGGCGGCGTCGCGGGAGGCAACGGCTGGACGAACGGCGGTGCGGGTCGCCGGGTCGGCAAGGGCGGGCAGCCGACCCGAACGCCGCTCAGGGCTCCGCCAGGCCGACCTCGGCGCGACGCTCGAGGGCCGCGTCCGGCTTGTCGTCGTCGTCGTCCATCTCCTCGTCGGCGTCCATCAGCTCGCGCAGCCCCACCTGGTGGTGGTCGGCGGCGAGATCCTTCGAGAAGAGGAAGATGAGGCCGAGGAGCACCTGCTGGCCGAACTGCGCGGCCCACAGGACGTTCGCGTAGGCCGTCGACCGCGCGGCGACCTCGGGGCTCGACCCGATGAACAGCGCCAGGCCGAGCTGCGCGAAGTACTGGAAGGTGCCGGCCATGCCGGGCCCCGCAGGGATCATCACCCCGATCACCAGCACGCCCAGCACGGTGTAGACCTGCAGGAAGTCGAGGTGGATGTGAAAGCCCTCGGCGAGGATCTTCATCCCCCAGCCGTTGAGCCCCCAGTAGACCGCCGTCATCCCGACGATGGTCGCGATCGAGCGCCAGGAGGGAAGTGCCCGCAGGCCGCCGATGAAGGCGTCCAGCATCCCCGCCAGCCGATCGCCCAGCCGCGGCGAGAGGCGCCCGAACGTCGCGTGGGTGAGCCGCAGCGCGAACGCCTTCTGCCAGTACGCGACGAGCAGGAAGACGAGCAGCGCGCCGAAGAAGCCGAACATGCCCCAGCCGCCGGCCCGCACCCAGGCGATCTCCTTGCTGTTCCCGGGGAGGCGCAGGAGCAGGAGCACCAGCATCGCGGCCACCATGAGGCCGTCGAGCACGCGCTCGACGACGACCGAGGCGAACGCGGCCGTGCCGCGCAGCTTGCCCTTCTCGCGGATCAGGTAGGGCCGCGCCAGCTCGCCGAGCCGGAAGGGCAGCACGATGAGCGCCATGAAGCCCACCGCGGCCACGGCGTTGAGGCGCCGGAAGCGCACCTTGTGCAGCGGCTCGATGAGCATCCCCCAGCGCACCGTGCGGACCAGGTGGATCACCAGCAGGATCGCGACGTACGGCAGCAGGTAGATGTAGTCGGCCGACCTGAGCTGCAGCCACACCGAGCCCAGGTCCTTGCCGCGCAGCGAGAGCGCGATGAAGCCGACGCTCACCACGACGCCCAGGCCGATCTTCAACCAGCGGCTCACGCACCCTCCTCGGCCGGCATCGGCTCGCCCCGCAGCGCGCGCGCCGGGTTGTCGCGCAGGAGCCGGTCGACCGCGGCCTCGCCGGCGCGGCGCCGCAGCTCGTCGATGGCTTCGGGGATCCAGCGCTCGGCGCCCACCGGCCCGTGGAGGTCCGTCGCGGCCACGGCGTAGAGACCGTCGTCCAGGAAGCGCTCCGCCAGCTTGCGCGCCTCCGGGCCGTAGCGGTTCGTGAGCGCCCCGAGCTCCATCTGCAGGCGGGCGCCGCCCTCCACCGCCTGGCGGCCGCGCTCGGGCCGCTCGCGGAACTCGAAGCAGCGCTCGGGGTGGGCCACGAGGGGCGTGAAGCCGGCGACGCGAAGGCGGAAGATCAGGTCGAGCAGCTTCGGCAAGGGCGCCTGGAAGGGCGCCTCGACGAGCAGGTACTTGCCCTGCCCCAGCGTCCGCGCGTCGCCCCGCTCGATGCGGTCGAACAGCTCGGGGTCGAGCCGGTTCTCGGCGTTGGGGTGGAGCGACAGCTCGATCCCCTCCTCGGCCAGCTTCCGCCCGACCTCGGCGCGGCGCTCGGCCACGGCGGCCGCGTCGGGGAACTCCGGCCAGGCGTGCGGACTCGGCGCGACGTCGCTGAAGCCCGCCGCGGCCAGCGAGCGGGCCATGGCGAGCGACTCCTCGAGGGTCTTGGCCCCGTCGTCGACGGCGGGCAGGAGGTGGCAGTGCAGGTCGATGTAGCCGGAAAGGCTCATGGAAAGCGCCGGAGGCTAGCCGAAGTGTCGCGTCGATTGCAACGACGGCGGCCGGCTCACGGACGCACGACCACGCCGGCCGGCTCGCGGCCGTCGAGCAGCACGGCCTCCACCGCGGCGACCGCCTCTTCCATCATGCGCGCCCGGGCCACGTCCGTGGCGCTGCCGGCGTGCGGCGAGAGCACCACGCGCTCGTGGCGCCGCAGGGCCGGAGCCACGTCGGGCTCCGCCTCGAACACGTCGAGCGCCGCCGCGAGCGGGCGGCCGGCGTCGAGCCCCGCCGCCAGCGCCGCCTCGTCGACGACCGGGCCGCGCGAGGTGTTCACGAGGATCGCGCCCGGCCGCAGCGACGCGAGCGCCCGCGCGTCGATCAGGTGCCGCGTGGCGGGCGTGAGCGGCACGTGGAGCGAGACGAAGTCGCTCTCCGAGAGCAGCTCGAGGAACGACCGGTGGCGCGCCCCCGACGCCTCGAGCTCGGGCAGGGGGCCGCCCGTCCGGGTGTAGCAGAGGCGCATGCCGAAGCCCGCCGCCCGCCGCAGCACCGCGCGGCCGATCCGCCCGGCGCCCACGACGCCGAGCGTGGCCCCCGACACCTGCTTGCCCAGCAGCAGCGAGGGCGACCAGCCGTGGAAGCGGCCCTCACGGACGAGCCGATCGCCCTCGACGACCCGGCGCGCCGCCGCGAGCAGCAGCGCCCAGGCGAGGTCCGCGGTGGCGTCGGTCGTGGCGTCGACGGAGTGGCACACCCAGAGCCCGCGGGCGCGGGCCGCCGCGAGATCGACGTGATCGGTCCCTGCCGCGGGCGTCGCGACGAGCCGCAACCTGGGCGCGCCGTCGAGCAGGGCCGCGTCGACGCGGTCGCCCACGACGCAGATCAGCGCCTCCGCGTCGACGAGCCGCCCGGCGAGCGCCTCCGCCGGCACCCCCTCCTCCGGTCCGACCCACAGCTCGCAGCGCGTCGCGAGCCGATCGAGCGCGCCGCCCGGAAAACGGCGGGTGCACACGACGCGGGGCCGGCTCACGAGTCGTTCTCGGAGGGCGGAACGGGGGGTGCCTCGTCCTCTTCCTCCTCGGGCTTGCTGGCGATGGCGTAGTCACCGCCCAGCCACTTGCCGAGGTCGATGAGCTTGCAGCGCTCGGAGCAGAAGGGGAACGCGGGGTTCCCGCGGCGCGGCGCGGCTTCGCGCTTGCAGATGGGACAGCGAGCCATGGCGCGGATGTAACGCCGGCCCGCGGGGCGGTCAATGCGGGCCAGGGCTCCGCCCGGGTGGCCGCCGACCGACTGACGCCGACCCCGGCGGGTGGATAACGTTCGCCCCGAAAGGGAGGGGCCATGCAGCTGCGCTGGGCCGTGCCCGCTGGAACCGCCGCGCTCGCGCTGAGCGCCCTGGCCGCGCTCGCCGGCGCGCTCGCGATCGAGGGCAACCGGCACCGGGTCCCGCCGGCTCCCGGGACGGGCCTCGTGCGCGCCGAGATCAAGAGCGTCGCGGTCGCGGGCGGCTCTCCGCCCATCGGGGTGATCGTGCTGGCGCCGGCCGCCATCCCGCTGGTCGTGCCGCTCTTCGTGACCGCAGGCGAGGCGAGCATCGTGGGCGAGCGCCACGCCGCGGACGGGCACGCGCGGCTGCCCGCGGCCGCGCTCGCCTCCCTGGGCGCGAAGCTGACCGGCGTCGTCCTCGACGGCACGGAGAACCCCACCGCCCGCGCGGAGCTGAGCACGCCCGAGGGCCCGCGCTCCATCGACGCGTCGGTGGGCGAGGCGCTCGAATGGGCGGCGGCGGCCGGCGCGGCCATCTG
>DATJNL010000007.1:0-3778 GCA_035508175.1 Myxococcales bacterium | reverse complement strand
GCCTCGGGGGCCGAGGTCGTCACGGTGGCGGTGCGCCGGCTCGACCTCCAGGCGAAGGGCGAACAGTCGCTGCTTCACTGGCTGCCGCAGGACCGCCTCACGCTGCTCCCGAACACGGCAGCCTGCTACACGGCCGACGATGCAGTCCGCACCTGCCGGCTCGCGCGCGAGCTCGGCCTGAGCGACCTCGTGAAGCTCGAGGTGATCGGCGACCCCAGGACCCTGTTCCCGGACAACGAGGCGCTGGTCGCCGCCGCGAAGGTGCTCGTGAGGGAGGGGTTCACGGTCCTGCCCTACACCACCGACGACCCCGTGGTGGCGAAGAAGCTCGAGGATGCCGGCTGCGCGGCCGTGATGCCGCTCGGCGCGCCGATCGGCTCCGGCCTCGGGCTGCGCAATCCGGTCAACCTCCAGATCATCCTCGAGACCGTCAAAGTCCCGGTGATCGTGGATGCCGGCGTCGGCACGGCCTCCGACGCGGCAGTCGCCATGGAGCTCGGCTGCCACGGCGTCCTCATGAACACCGCCATCGCGGCCGCCCGCGATCCGGTACGCATGGCCGGCGCGATGAAGCTCGCGGTCGAGGCGGGGCGAGCCGCGTTCCTCGCCGGCCGCATGCCGAGGCGGCTGCACGCCGCCGCGTCGAGCCCACTGACGGGGCTGATCGCGTAGCCGTTGCGCCCCGCCTTCTCGCTCGTCCTCGTCACCGATCGGTGCGCGAGCCCGGTTCCGGTCCCCGACGCCGTGCGCGCCGCGCTCGCGGAGCTGCCGCCTGGCGCGGCCGCGGTTCAGCTGCGGGAGAAGGACCTCGAGGGGCGAGCCCTCGCGGAGCTCGCGCGGGCGCTGCTGCTCCTCTGCCGCGCGCACGAGACGCCCCTCCTCGTCAACGATCGCCTCGACGTGGCGATTGCCGTGGGCGCGCAGGGAGTCCAGCTGGCCCGCACCTCGGTCGGGCCGGCCGAGGCCCGGTCCCTGCTGGGCCCGGCGGCACTGATCGGGGTCTCCTGCCACTCGACCGGCGAGGTCCGCGAGGCGCTCGGCCCTGCGGACTTCGCGCTCTTCGGCCCGATCTTCGACACGCCGAGCAAGCGGGCGTACGGACCCCCGCTCGGCGTCGGCGCACTGGCCGAGGCAGCGAAGCTCGGGCTACCGCTGTACGCAGTGGGGGGCGTGACGGCCGAGCGCACGCGAGAGCTGGCCGGCGCCCGGGGCGTCGCGGCGATCGGCTCCGGGCTCGGCGCGCGCGACCCTGCCACGGCCGTGAAGCGTCTGTGGAGCGCCCTCGGTCACCTCCCACCCAGCTCGAGAGGCACGTAGAGGTGGGCGCCCGCGCCGGCGCCCGTGAGCTGCAAGGCCTGGAAGCGCTGGCGCAGACAGCTCGTGAGCGCGGGATCGGCGATGCCGTCGAGCGCCACGCGCGAGGTCTGGACCACGCCTGGCGGGCCGATCTGGGCTTCGATCACCAGGTCGCCGCCAGCATCCGGACTGGCTGCCAACGCCTGCGAGTAGCAACGCTGCAAGCCCGCGTCGGCCTCCACCGCCCGCTCGACCGCCCCGACGTCGGCGTCCCCCGCCACCAGGACCGGTGGCGCGGCCCGGACCCGTGCCTCTGCCGGCGGCGGCGGAGGCGCCCAGTCGCCCGCCCCGGAAAGAACGAACGTACCATCGTCGCTGCGCAGCTCCAGCCAGCCGGGCGCCACGGCGAGCGAGTGGCTCCGCGCGTACGGCACGCCGTTGCAGCCGTCCGGCGAGGGATGGAAGGCGATGAACAACCTTGCTCGCCCGCGCCGCCACAGCCGGTACGCCCGGTGCGCCTGCGCCGGCGTCGCGGCGAGCCCCCAGGCACCATCGCCGCTCGGGAAGACCGCAAGGCCTCCCCCGGCACCGAGTAGCGCCCAGCGGTCGTCGAGCCAGAGCTCGCCGTCGTCGTACCTCGCGAAGCGAAAGAGGCCCGCCGGTACCTCCACGGCATAGGCGAGCCGCGACGCGGCCTCGCGATGGGCGCTCCAGTCCGCTTCGAAAGCGGCTCGATCGACTGGATCGGCAGGCAGGTCGCTCGACCACGGCGTCTCGACGAGATCGTGGCACAGCAGATCGGCCTCTCCTGGGGTTGCGATGAGCTGCGGCGCCTTGCCCGGCAGTGCCCCGAGCCAAACCGCGAGAACCCAGTCGATCATCGCCCCGCCCCCCGAAGCAGCCGGGGCCAAAGCTAGGGGGTCGCCGTGCCTCGCGGGAGTCCCCGCAGCCGTCACCCCTGGATGCCGAGCGCGAGCGGCAGGAGCTCGAACGTCGCCGGCAGACGGCCGGGCTGTTCGCCATCGACGTCGAGGAGCACCGTCTCCGCGCTGTCGGCCTTGACCGAGCGCGCTTGCTTCACCGTGGTCTGCGGCATGCGCACGTGCGAGCCGTCGTAGAGCCGCTTGCTGCGCAGGACGAAGTCCGAGAGGCCGAGCCCCTGCCAGACGACCACGTCGAAGAGGCCGTCATCCAGCTTCGCCTCGGGTGCGGCCCACATGCCGCCGCCGAAGTACTGGCCGTTGCAGACCGAGACCGACGTGACGCCCAGCTCCGAGGGCTCTCCGCCGTCGATCGACAACGTGACCTTCTGGTCCCGCCAGCCCGAGAGGGCCCGCAGCGAGGCGATGGCAAAGGCAGCCTTGCCGCCGAAGAGCTTGGGCGCCCGTACCACCTGGTTGTCGACCTGTCCGCCGATGCCGAAGCTCGCGATGTTCACGAAGTGCCGGAGGGAATGAGTGCCGTCGGCCGCCACGTAGCCGAGTCGTCCCACGTCGATGCGGCGCACGCGCTTGGTCGCGAGCCTCGCAATGGCCTCGCGCGCGTCGGTCGACCAACCGAACGACCGCCGGAAGTCACCGCCCGTACCGGCGGGAATCATGCCCATGACCGCTTCGGGGGCGAGCCGCCGATCGCCCTCGAAGAAGCCATTCGCCACCTCGTTGTGGGTCCCATCACCGCCGACCGAGATCAGGAGCTTCGCGCCGGCCTGCAAGGCCTGCCGCGTCAGGCGCGTCGCCGCGTTGGGAGCGTCGGTGAAGACGGCCTCCACGTTGCCCAACGCCTGCGACAGCGGCCCCGCCAGCTCGGGCCACTTCCGGCCGGTTGCCCCTCCGGCCGACTTGGGGTTCACCACCGCCACGATCGCTGCGCTCATCGCTCACTCCTCCACGGCCGACAGCCCGAGCCACGCGGCCGTGACCGCCGCCAGGTCACGGACTCTCGCGCCGGCACGCCGCAGCGCGCGCTTCGCGGTCGGGCAGGCGGTGACGATCGACGCGGCGCCCTGCTCGAGCTCTGCCGCACGGGCACGCCCCATGGCGTCGGCTTCAAGCGGCAGTGCCCACGGCAGAGCCGCGCCCGCCCCGGCGCATACCGTCTCCAGGCCCGAGTGTGCGGGCTCGATCAGCTCCTCGACGGCGAGGCCCAGGAGCCGCCTCGGCGGCTCGGTGCAGCCGAGAGAACGCGCCAGGTGGCAGGGGTCGTGGTAGGTCACGCTCTCTCGCAACGGCTTGCGGTGGTGGATTCGCTGCACGGCCGCCTCCAGATGCGTGGCCAGGAGTGCGATTTCGCAGCGCAGCTCGACGCCGAAGGCCGGATAGAGGTTCTTGAGCGTGTGGGCGCAGCCCGGATCGCCGACGACCAGCCGCGCCGTCGCCGAGAAGCGCGAGGCCACCCGGCGCGCGTGCGCTGCGAAGGCCTCCCGGTCTCCGGCCGCGTACAGGGGATAGCCGCAGCAGCGGTCCGAGGCCCGCGCCAGCGG
>DATJNL010000006.1:0-8861 GCA_035508175.1 Myxococcales bacterium | reverse complement strand
GCCAATCGATCGATTGGAATCGACTCGCCGACGAAGGGAATTGCCAATCGATCGATTGGAAGACACAATCGCCGGTGAGTCAGTTCCCGCGCTCCGATTGGCAATCACAATCAATGGTGAGTCGGTTCCCATCGATCGATTGGAAGACACAATCGTCGGTGAGTCGGTTCCCTCGCTCCGATTGGCAACCACAATCGATGGTGAGTCGGTTCCAATCGATCGATTGGAAGACACAATCGTCGGTGAGGGTTCTCAGCTGGAGGCGACGCGAGCCGCCCAGGTGAAGAAGCGCCCGATCTCGCTGAGGATTGCGGCGCCGAACGGTCCGATTTCGAGCCGTGGGGGCAGATCGACGAAGCCCTGTCCCGGCCGGTAGACGGCCTTCACCAGGCCGAGGACGTCTTCGCGCCGGCGGGGGGGATCTGCCTCGGCCAGGTCACCGCCCAGCACCAGCCTCTCGTTTCCGGGGCCCCCGAAGACGCGGAGGATGCGATGGGCAATGGGCCCGCGCTCGGCGCGGGCAATCCCGATCTGCCCGATCAGCCCTTCCAGGCGGCCGTCCGGCAGAGGGGCATAGAAGACGAGGTCGCCCTCCCGCACCCCGGGCCACATGCAGCAGCCGTACGTGCGGGTCAGCCGGAGGCCGGAAGCCGTGAGCGGAGCGTCGCCCCCGGTCCTCGCCAGCAGCGCGGCCGCGGGATGGCGCTCCCAGTAGCGGGCCTCGGCGCTCACGCCAGGCCCTCGCGGAGCGCGCGGAGCAACGGCACCGGATTGGAATCGAGCGCAAAGGTGAGGGCGAAGGCGGGCGTCCCCGAGAGCAACCGGTCGGCGAAGGCGAGCGCGTGCCGCGGGGCTTCCGGATCGATCGGCAGGTGGAGCTGCGCCAGCAACTCCCGCAGGGCTTGCCGCCGGGACAGCGGCGTCAGCGAAAGGGCGCCCTTGCGCAGGAAGCAGACCGCCTCGAGCGGCACGGCCCCGGCTCGGCTTGGGTAGGCGGGGCCGCTCCAGAAGCAGGTGCCGTAGATCGCGTAGCGGCCCGGGCGGTCGGGGTCGGGGCGCACGCAGATGGTCTCGTCGCTCAGCAGGACGGCTTCGCGCGAGAGCAGCCCCGAGACCGTCGTCTTGCCCCCCTCGCTGGGGGCCACGAAGAGGAACCCCTGGCCGTCGATCGACGCCCCCGCCGCGTGCAGCAGGGCGCCCTCGGGCGCGAGCGCCTGGCACATCGCGGCGCGGAGCACGGCCACGAAGGCGAACTCGTCGAGGGGGCTCTCCGCGGCGGCGCTCCGCGAGCCGCCCGGCGTCCAGCGAGGCTCCGCCCCCACCGATAAACTGGCTCGAAGGGTGGGTTGACGTGATCCACCAGGTCTCACGCTGGAGCAGATCGCGGCAGCAGCGCGAACGAGTTCCAGTGCCGCCGGGTCGGCCGACCAGAACTCCACCTGGAGGTCGGCAAACTCGATGGCGGCGGTCGTGTTCACCGGCCTGGCGGTGGCCGCCGGATCGGCGTGTTGCCTCGAGTGGTGCCCGAAAGCGCTGGAAGGAAGATCCGCTCCGAGGCAATCCGGGGGGGCTGGTAGGGGCGCTTGGGTGCCATCTTCGGGCTCCGGAGGCTAGTAGAAGAGGACGGCGGTCGTGTAGCCGTCGGAAACGGCCACGTCGACGTTGGAAGGATCCGTGACGAAGCCGGTGGTCACGCCGTAACCGAAATAATTGTCAGTGCCATACTGCAAGTTGGCGCTCGGGTTGGGGCCAAACCACGCATTCTCCCCCGCCGGAGGACTGGAACCCTGGTTCAGGTAGAGGAACGCGCCGTAGATGCTGGCCGACGAGGAGTTGGTACCCGCGAGGATATCCGGAGCGCCGTCCCCGTTGATGTCCGCGGACGTCAGCGCCCACCCGAGGTCGTCGTTGGCCGTCGTGAGAGACACCGTCGCCGCAGGCGTCTGGTCCACGCCACTGGCCGTGGTCGTGTAGAGGTATAGATAGCCGCCGCCCCGCGTCGGATCGCTGATGACGACGTCCGGTGTCGAGCCGCCGGTGAAGGAGACGCCGCCAATGGCCTCGGAGCCGAACGAGGCGTAGTTGCCGCCGTGCAGGCCCTGGCCATCGGTCAGGTTGAAGGTGTTTTGGCTGACCGAGATCGACCCGGCGGCCCCCTTGACCTGCGCCGAGCTGAACCCATACTCGATGCTGTCTCCAGACGCCGGGAGCAGGAAATTTCCGCTTCCGGTGGAGACCGCACCGAACCGATAACCGAAGTTCTCTTGCGTGGTCGTGCTTCCGGTGAAGACGACGTCCGCGCTCGTCGCCGCAATGATCGTCGTGCCTCCGCCACTGACCGCTTTCTTCAAGCTGCTGCTATAGAAGAGGTAGCCCATGCCCTGGGCGGCCGTTCGGCCGCCCGCGCTGAAGGGCGCGCCGACGAAGAGGTCGGGCTGACCGTCGCCGTCGATGTCGCCGATCGTGCGCACGCAGGAGCCGAACCATGCGCCCGCGGCCGGGTTTCCTTCCAGCTCGAGAACCGGAGTGGACCCGAGGCCGGTCGCGCCGCTGCTCGCATAGATGTCCACCCGTCCCTGCTGGTTGCTCCAGCTCGGAGAGCCGATGGCCAGCCCCGGATGTCCGCTGCCGGTGAGATCGCCGACCGTGGTCATGCTGTAACCGAACCAGTCGCTGGCCGAATTCTCCGTGAGCTGGAGCAACCCGGCCGTCGGCTTCGTGACGTCCGCGATCGCAGCCGGGGACGCGCTCCCGTTGATCACCCAGACCGAGCCCGGCGGCGAGCCTTCCTGGGGGTCGGAGATCGCCAGGTCTGCGAGGCCGTCGCCGTTGAAGTCGGCGGTGACCATCTGCTCGCCGAAGAAGTTTCCATTCGGTTCGATGTACGTGACCTGGTTCCACGCCTGGGTGGAGCTGCTGCCCAAGGTGTTGTCGTTGGCCGAGACGACGCCGATCGGCTCCGAGCGGTTCCCCGCCGCATCGACCGAGCGCAGCGCGATCGACCAGCTGTTGAACGGGGGCAAGCCGGTCAGCGCGTAGGTCTGCGGACTGCCGGGCGCGGCGCCGGTCAGCGAGCCGATGCCGCCCGTGGGGTCGGCGCTGGCGCCTGCGCCGAAGAACGTGCCGTCGGTGATGCTGGTGCCCCAGGGGGAGGTGGCCCCCGGCGCGTAGGGCACCCAGCGGAGGTCGTAGCTGGCCACGGGGTTGCCGGCGCCGTCTCCGGGCGCGTTCCAGGCGAGCTTCACGATCGCGCGCCGCTGGTTGGTCACGGTTGCCGCGAGTGAAGCGGGGGGGCCGGGAGGGATGGCGGAGGTCTTGACCGTCCACTGCTGGGTGAGGACGTTGCCGGCGCCGTCGGTGACCGTGAGGGTGACCGTGCCCGTGCTGGCCTGCGGCGGCAGGTTCACCGGCGCAAAGGTGACGGTCTGCGTGGCGCTCGTGAGCGTCTGCGTCGGCGGATCCGTGGTCGCCGTGCCGAACGAGAGGTGAAGCGCCGCGCTGCCGTAGGTGGGAGCCGGCCCCAGGTTGGTCACCTGGGCCGAGAAGCTGCCGTTGGCGTAGGGGTTCGCTGACGCGTCGTAGGCGTTCAGGCTGGCGACGTCGAGGAAGCCGCCGACGGTCGTTCCTGCGTTCGGGTTGCCGGCGTTGGCCACGATCGCCACGCTGGTGCTGGACGGCGCCAGGCTCCCGGGGACGATCTGCGGCGGCGTGAGCTTCGTGTAGTAGGTGATGGGGCCGGCGGGGGCGGTTCCCAGGACGATCGTCGCTGCCAGCGTGCCCGTCTCGCCGTCGTTGAAGTCCACGGCCGAGAACGTTGCGGTGCCAGAGCCGTTGGTGGTCTGGCTGCTCTGGGCGACGTTGCCGACGCTGGGGGTCTTCGTGAGGGTGACGAGGCTCAGCGGGCAGTCGCTCTGCAGCACGATCGAGGTCTGGAGCTCCGGCGGGCTGCCGGAGACCACGGTGCCGCTGCTCGCGTTGAAGTAGGCCGGGTTCGCGGCGGGGGTCGTGAAGGCGAGGCCGCAGCCCGCTGCGTTCACCACGATCTGAACGATGGCGGTGGCGACGTTTCCGGCTGCGTCCGTCACGGTAAAGGTGATCGTGTCGGTGCCATTGAGGAGGTTCTCCGCGATGGTGGCGGCGCCGCCGCTCACCACTGCCGAGCCGCCGGCGTAGTTCACCGTGGAGCCGCTGGTGAGCAGCGCGCTGATCGAAGAAGTGATCATCGTGCCGTCGGAGGCGCTCGTGGTGAGCGGAATGTCGACCGTCCGCGTAGAGGAATACGTGGGGGTCGTCCCCTGGAAGCTGTCGGGGAGCGGCGTCCAGTCGCAGCTCGTGGCCGAGGTGCACGCGCCGACCGTCAGCGTCGGCAACACGGTGTCCACCGTGAGCTCGAGGCCGCCGGCCGGGGCGCAGCTCTGGGCCGGGTTGCCCGCCGGGTCGGTGATCGTCGCGACGACGTCGTCGGGCCCTTGTGGCGCGGAGACCGGGACCTCGAGCGTCGAGCTCGCCACGGGGACGGAGGCCAGGGTCCCGCCCGACAACCCGATCGAGAGGGAGCCAGGGATCGTGGTGCCCGTGGTGGTGGAGGCTGTGGCATTGGCCGTTGCGAGCGTCACGGGGAGGCTGACAGGCCCGCTCGTGGCCCCTCCGTTGTCTGCCACGTTCCAGTAGGCGCCCGCGGGGCCCGTGATCGTGCAGCTCGGCAACGACGTCTTCACGATGAGCGTCTGGTCGGCCTGGGGCGACGAGATCGGCGGGAAGTTCGCGTTCCCCCACACGTCGCTGACGCGCGCCTCGAGGGCGTACGCCTGGTCGGGAAGGGACAAGGGGAAGACGGCCTGGGGAACGCCGCCGTCAGTGGTGACGCTGCCGCCACCCACGGGGCCGCCGTTGCCGAGGTTGATCAGCGCGAGGGACGTCGTTTGCGCTCCGCCGCACGCACCGCCGTCCGCAAGCGAGAAGTCGTCGGAGGGATCGAGCATGACCGTCACGGTCGTCGCCGCGCCGCCGTCGACGAGATCGGCCGCGTTGAGCCACAGCCCCCCGTCCGGGTCGACGTAGTCGTTCGAGAAGGCGATCCCGGTCACGACCGGCCGCGCGATGTGGACGCGCACGAAGACCGGCGTCGCGGTCGCCGTGCCACCCGAGTCGGTGACCTGCGCGTAGAGCGTCTGGTCGCCGTCGGCGAGCGTCGCGCCGCTGTAGATGGTGTTGGCGCCGCCGGCCTGAACCGTGCCCACCACGTAGGCGCCCGCCTGGAACGGGCAGGTAGCCGCGCCCGAGGTTGGTTGCACGGAGCTGCAGACCGTGATCGTCGAGCCGTTGGCCGCCGAACTGGCGAAGTGCAGGTCGTACTGGAGTCCCGCCGTGGCCAGGTTCTCGTCGTCGTTGAGGTTGAGCACCTGGCACGGCGTCGGTTGCGTGAACGAGAGCGTCGGCGTGCCGTTCACGTTCACCGTCGTCGTGCTGCTCGTGCAGACGTTTCCCGTCGCGGTCGTCGCCGTGGCGACCAGGGCATCCGAGCCATCGAGGAGCGTGATCTCGATCGAAAAGCTGCCGTCCGCCTGGATCTGTCCACCCGACGGCGAGGCGTAGGCGGTCCCGCTTCCATTCACGATCGACATGCTGGCGGCCACGCCCGCCGCGATCTGAGCCGAGAAGCCGGTGCTCGTGCCGCTCACGCTGGCCTGGATTCCCGGCACGGGCGGGTCGATGTCCGAGGCGTCCGTGAAGGTCTTTCCCGTGACCGGGACGGTGATCGTACAGGTGGGCGTCGACGAATCGACGATGTAGCCCACGGTGGCGCTGGCGCCGCTGCTGGCGGTGCCGATCGAGACGGTCACCTGAAGCCGCTGGCTCGCCTGCGACAGCGCGGTGACGGACGTGTCCGGCAGCGTCACCTCGTCGAAGACCACCTGCCCACCCGAGACCGTGCCGGTCGCGAGCTGCTGGCTGGCCGCCGTGAGCGTCGCGGTCAGACCGTCGGCGCAGGTCGTGGAGGCGGTGATCTTGGCCTGCATGCCAGCCTTGGTGGTGTTCTCGTCCTTGATCGTCGTCTTCCCGCCCACGGTCGCGCCGGTCTCGTTGAAGATCGTCCCGTCCGGCGGCGTGATCGTCACGGTGCAGGTGCCGGCCGCGAGGACCACCGTCACGTGAACGGTGGCGGAGGCCGAGCCGTTCCCGCCGGAATCGGTCACGCTCGCCTGCAGCGTGTGGGAGACGCCCTGCGCGGAGCCGGTGAGGATCACCCCCGCGATGCTCACGGCGCCGCCCGAGCCGACGGTGGCGGTGGGGCCGGCGGTGCCGTCCACGGTCAGCGTGACGGGCGAGCCCTGGGAGGCGTTCTGCGCGGTGAGGGTCGCGGTGACCGAGATGGTGCCGGCCGCGGCGTTCGGGTTCTGGTTGTCGCTCGAGTGGAGCGTGGCGCCGTCGCTCGGGAAGGTGAACGCGATCGTGGGCGCGACGGGCGTGCCCTTGTTGCAGTTGCAGGCGACCAGCCCCGGTCCCGCCAGCGCGAGCACCGCCCAGAACCCCGCCGCCCGCGACATTCCGATTCTCATGAACGTTCTCCCGCGTCCCCGCTGCAAGGTTGACGATCGGCCGGCGTCACCGCGGCCGCGCTTCGAGCTCCACGAGGCCGCGCTCGTCGAGCAGCCGGACGAACTCCACGACGTCCCGCTCGGCCTGCGGCCGCTCCACGTCGAAGGCCTCGGTGATCCGATCGACGATCTGCGCGACGCTGTGCCGGCCGTCCGCGAGCTGCCAGATCTCGGTCGCGACGTCGTTTTCGAAGGTATGCAAGGTACTGTCGCTGGGAGTCACCGCGACCGCCACCCCGTCGACGAGCCGGCTCGCAACCCCTTCCCGCGGGGTCGGGAACAACGGCAAGATCTCGACCATGCTGCGCATTCTCGGTGTCGGGGCTCCCAAGTGTCAACCCCAACAGTGGCGCGCACGCGGCGCCGCGTTCAGGCGCGGTTGGCCTGAATGGCTCAGTCTTTCTTGAGGGCGGCCTGCAGCTCCGGCAGCACCTTGAACAGATCGCCCACGAGGCCGTAGTCGGCCACCTGGAAGATGGGGGCCTCGGGGTCCTTGTTGATGGCCACGATGACCTTGCTGTTCTTCATGCCGGCGAGGTGCTGGATGGCGCCCGAGATGCCGGCGGCGATGTAGAGCTGCGGCGCGACGGTCTTGCCGGTCTGGCCCACCTGCCAGTCGTTCGGCACCCAGCCGGCGTCGCAGGCCGCGCGGCTCGCCCCCACGGCGGCGCCGAGCGAATCCGCCAGCGCTTCCACGGGCTTGAAGTCGCCCTTGGTGCCGCGGCCACCGGAGACGATGATCTTGGCCTCGGTGAGCTCGGGCCGCGCGCTCTTCACCTGCTCGAGCGAGACGAACTTGGTCTTGATGGCGCCCGCGTCGATCTTCACCGGGAAGGGCGCCACCGGCGCGGCGGCGGCCGCCTTCTCAGGCATGCCGAACTCCGTGCCGCGCACCGTCAGCACCTTCACGGGCGTCGAGATCGACACCTCGGCGATGACCGCGCCGGCCCACATCGGCCGGCGGAAGTGCAGGTCCGGCCCGTCGCCCACGTAGCCGAGCACGTCGGTGGCCATGCCGGCCCCGAGCCGGGCGGCCACGCGCGGCAGGAGATCCTTGCCCACGGCGGTCGCGGTGGCGACCACGAAGCCCGCGCCCAGCGCCTTCGCCGCGTCGGCGACGACCTGCGCGTACGGCTCGGCCAGGTAGTGCTCGAGCGCCGGGTCGTCGGCGGCGTGCACCTTCTCGGCCCCGTAGGCGGCGATCTCGGAGGCGGCGCCGCCGATGCCCTTGCCGAGCACCAGCACGTGGAGCTTGCCGCCGGCCTTCTGGGCCAGCTCGCGCCCGGCCTTCACGGCGGGGAGCGAGGCCTTCTTGAGGGTGCCCCCGAGCTGCTCGGCGATGACGAGGACGTCGGCCATTTAGATCACCTTCGCTTCGTTCTTGAGCTTGTCCACCAGCGTGGCCACGTCGGGCACCTTGATGCCGCCCTTGCGGGCCGGCGGCGCCGACATCTTGTGCACCGTGATCTTGGGGGTGACGTCGACGCCCAGCCCCGCGGGCGTGAGCTCCTTCACTTCCTTCTTCTTCGCCTTCATGATGTTCGGCAGCGAGGCGTAGCGGGGGAGGTTCAGGCGCAGGTCCACGGTGATCACCGCGGGGAGCTGCACCTCCAGCGTCTCGAGGCCGCCGTCCACCTCGCGCACCACCCGCGCCGTCTGGCCGGCGATCTGCAGGCCCGGCTTCTTCGCCTTCTCGGCGTCGGACTCGAGGCTCTCGTGCTTGCTGGCAAAGGTCACCTGACCCAGGTGGAGGTACTCGGCGAGGAGCTGGCCGGCCTGGTTCTGGTCGTCGTCGATGGCCTGCTTGCCCATGAGGACCAGGTCGGGCTTCTCCTGCTCGACGACCTTCGCGAGCAGCCGCGCCACGCCGTCGCTGTCGAGCGGGCCGTCGTGCTTCACGAGGATGCCGCGGTCGGCACCCATCGCGAGCGCCTGCCGGAGCTCGGTCTGGCTCTTGTCGCTGCCGCAAGTGACGGCAATCACCTCGCCCTGGTGCGCGTCCCGCAGCCGCAGGGCCTCCTCGACCGCGATCTCGTCGAAAGGATTGGGCTTGTAGCTCATGCCCTCGGTGACGATGCCGCTCCCGTCGGGCTTCACCTTGATGGCCGAGTAGGGATCTTCGACCCGCTTCACCGTGACCAGGATCTTCACGTCCGCTCCTTACGCCCGTTCGGGCCTTCAACGCGGTGCGGCATTCTAGGGAGGGCCCCCGCGCCGATCAAGGGCCTTCGGAAATGGCGTCTTGCGCTTTGCCGGGTGGCG
>DATJNL010000005.1:0-11463 GCA_035508175.1 Myxococcales bacterium | reverse complement strand
ATCAACAGCTACGGCGGCGGCCGCCTGCGGTTGCACCACGCCGATCTGTACCGCGTCGAGAGCGCCGACGAGCTCTACGCGACGGGCTACTTCGACGTGCTCGACGCCGGGGGCGCCACGCTGGTGGAGTGGCCGGAGCGCATCCGGACGGCCTGGCCGGCCGCGGGCCTGGCGCTGCGCTTCGAAAGGGTCTCGGAGAGCGCTCGCCGCCTGCACGTGGAGCCGCGCGGCCCCCGGGCCGAGGCCCTGGTGCGCGCCCTGGTCGTCCCGGCCCTCTGACGCAGCGCTCCCGGCCGCGCTGGCCGCGTGAGCTCAGGGCGACCGCTGGGTCCGGAAGCCGCTGAACCTGCCGAAGTCCCGGGGAGCTCCCAGGGCAACTCGCCCTTGACAGCCGCGGGAACCGCTCGCATATGTTGCGAGCCATTCGCAATTCCACCATGAGCGACACTCCCGCCGAGCGGCTGCAGAGCTACCTCGCCCAGCGTGGCCTCAAGTCCACGCGGCAGCGGTCGCTCATCGTCGACGCGTTCCTGGGCGCCGGGGGGCACCTCGACGTCGATCAGCTCCTCGCCCGCGTTCGCCAGGCCGACCCGCGCGTCTCGGCGGCCACGGTGTACCGCACCATGAAGCTCCTGACCGAGTGCGGCCTCGCGCACGCGCAGCGCTTCGGCGACGGCCACACGCGCTACGAGAGCGCCTTCAATCGGGATCACCACGACCACCTCATCTGCACCTCCTGCGGCGAGATCATCGAGTTCGAGAACGATCGCATCGAGGCCCTTCAAGAGATGGTCGCGCGCAGGCACGGCTTCGCGGTGACCCACCACAAGCTGGAGCTGTACGGCCTCTGCAAGAGCTGCCAGGCGGCGCGGCGGTGAGGGCGGTCCTGTGGTCCGGGGTGCTCCTCGCTGCCCTCGCGGGCTGCGCCGAGGCGCCGCCGATCCCGCCGCCGGACGCGGCGCCTGCCGTGCGGGAAGGCCACGATCTCTACCTCGCGAAGTGCACGCTCTGCCACGACGCGATTCCTCCGAGCGAGCACGCGCGCAGCGAGTGGCCAGGCCTGGTGGCCAGGTACGCGCCGCGCGCGCGGCTCTCCCCGGAGGACCGCGCGCGCGTCCTCGCCTACGTCGAGCAGTACGCGCGCTAGATGCGCCGGGCGCTGCTGCTCTTGCCGCTCGTCGCGTGCGCGCACGCGCCCCTCGCGCCCACCTTCGACCCTTACGAGCTGGTCCTGCCCGATCTGGACGGGCAGGCGGTCTCGCTCGCGAGCTACCGCGGCCGCGTCGTGGTGCTCAACTTCTTCGCCACCTGGTGCTTTCCCTGCCTGGGGCAGATCCCGCTGCTCGAGGCCCTGCAGGAAGAGCATGGCGCCGACGGCCTGCAGGTGATCGGCGTCGGCCTCGACCGCGAGGCGGAGCTCGTCCTGCGACCCTTCAAGGATTTCTACAAGCTCCCCTACCCGCTCCTCGTGGGGGCGGATCGGTTCGCCGACGCGGGATTGCCCTTTGCGCCCATCCACACCCTGCCGACGACCTTCGTCATCGGCCGGAGCGGCACGGTCCTCGCGAGCTGGGAGGGCGTGCTGCCGCGCGACAAGCTGGAGCGCGTGGTGGCTCTCGCCCTCGCAAGGCCGCTTCGCTGAAGGCGCGCGCGGCGCTTTTCTGGACGGATCGCGGCGCGGTGTTACCCTGGAGGCGAGCCGGATGGCTTCGAGATCCTTCAGGAAACTGCTCTTCTTCGCGACGGCCTCGGTGGCCATCGCGGCGGCGACGTTCTTCGATCCGAAGGGCCTGCGGCGCTACGGTCGCCTGCGCGGCGACGTCGAGCGGCTGGCGATGCGAAACCAGGAGCTGGCGCTGGAGAACGCTCGGCTGGCGCGCGAGGTCGATGCGCTGCAGCACGACCGCCGCTACCAGGAGCGCGCGGTCCGCGAAGAGCTGGGGTTCGTTCGGCCCGGACAGCTGCTGCTCGAGCTCGACGATGACGCGCCTGCCGAGCCTCGGCAGGCGACGCTCGCGGGAGTCCTGCCATGAGGAGACCCGGCGGTCGGGCGCCGCGTCTGCGCCGCTGGGCGGCGCGAGCCTGGCGAGCGTTTCCGGCGGCGTGGATCGTCGCCGTGGCGGCGGCGATCGGGACGGGTCGGCTCCACGACCTTCGGAGCTGCGGCTGGACGGAGGTGGCGGCGCTCGCGGGGTTGCTGCTCGCCCTCGCCGCCACCGGCGTGCGCCGGATCCGCAGGAGCCTCGCCGGCTCGCCCGTCCGGCTGACCGACGATCTCGAGCTGGGCCTGCTCTTGCTCGCGCTCGCCGAATCGGTGGCGCTCCTGGGCGGGGGGACGGCAAGCCCCCTCTTTCCGGCGGTCTACCTGGTCATGGCCTTCCTCGTCGCGTTCCTGAGACCGGCCGCGGGGACGCTGCTGACGGCGGCCGCGCTCGGCCTCGACCTCCTGGCCTTCGTGGGGCGGCATGCCCTGCCCGCCGGTTGGCCCGAGTACGCGGCGCACGCCGCCTTCCTGACGCTCTTCGCCGTGCTGTACCACCTCGTCCTCGCCGCGCAGATCCTCGCCTCGCGCAGCCAGGAGAAGCGCGCCGTCGCGCGCCGCCTGCGGCAGGTCGACGAGCGCGCGAGGGAGTACCGGCTCATCGCGGCCGGCACCGAGAACGGCGAGCGCAGCCCCGAGGGAGAGGCGCGCTGGGTGGCCGCTTCGGTGCGGGAGGTGGAGCAGGCGGTCGGCTCGGCGCTCGAGATCGCGGAGAGCGCGCTCCACGCCCACACCTGCGCGGTCTTTCTGCTCTCCGGCGACGACCGGGAGCTGAAGCTCCAGGATTGTCGAAGCCGCAGCGAGGCGGTGAGGCGCGAGCCGCTCGACGCGGGGCAAGGAATCCTGGGGGCGGTGGCGCGACGGCGCCAGCCGGTCAGGCTCGTGGGCCGCGTCGAAGGCGTGAACTACTACGAGGGCACGGTGCCGGTGCGCAGCGTGCTCGCGGTGCCCCTCGTGGATCGCCGCGGCAGCCGCAGCTTCGAGAGCGCCGCCGGCTTCGTCCGGGGCGTGCTCGTGGCCGATCGGCTGGAGGAACGCCCCTTCGGTGACGACGACGAGCGCCTCCTGCTCGCCGTCGGGCGCGAGGTGCTCCGATCGATCGAGGTCGAGCGCGTGATGGGCTACGTGCGCCGCGCGCGCGACGAGAAGGATCGCTTCTACCGCGCCATCGAGGAGCTGAACCGGGCCAGCAAGCCCGACGAGGTCTTCGAGGCGGCGCTCACCATCTGCCGATCCATCCTGCCCCTCGACTTCGGGGCGATCACGCTGGTGAACGGGCCGCCGGGTGGACCCCTCCGGCATCGCATCGTCCAGGTGACGGGTGTCCACGGCGGCGAGGCGCTGGCCGGCCACGAGTTCGCGGACAACAGCGGTCTCTGCGCCGACGTCGTCCGGTACGGAACGGCGCTACCCGGGAGCGGCGTGCGGCTGCCCGAACGGCCGGCCATCTTCGACGGCGAGGCCCAGCTGCGCGGCATCCAGGCGCTCAAGATCTTTCCTCTCCGCGTGGGGGATCGCGTGCTCGGAACGCTCGTCGCGGCGTCGCGCCGCAAGGGCGCCTTCGACGACGACGCCGTGCGCATGGCGGAGGTGGTCGGGCTGCAGGTGGGCGAGGCGCTGCAGCGCGCCCAGCTCTTCGCCGAGGTCGAGCGGATGGCGACCACCGACGGGTTGACCGGACTCGTCAACCACCGCACCTTCCAGAACCTGCTCGACCAGCGGCTCGCGCTGGCGCGGCGTTACCACAAGCCGCTTTCCTTCCTGCTCTGCGACATCGACCACTTCAAGCAGGTCAACGACGGGCACGGGCACCCCGCGGGCGACGCGATCCTCAAGGGGGTGGCGAAGCTGCTCGGGGCGCAGGCGCGGGAGACCGACATCGTGGCGCGCTACGGCGGCGAGGAGTTCGCGCTGGTGCTCCCGGAGACGGACGGGGCGGCGGCCCGGACGCTGGCCGAGCGCATCCGGGCCGCGGTCGAGGCGACCCCGTTCTCCATCGGGACGGGCAGCCTGCGAATCACGCTGTCCCTCGGGCTCGCGACCTTCCCCGAGACGGCCGAGGCCAAGCAGGACCTGATCGGCCGCGCCGACCAGGCGCTCTACGCGGCCAAGCGCGCCGGTCGCAACCGCTGGGTCGCCGCAGAAGCCCAGGCAGGCCCGGCCGTGGCCCGGCCGACCGGCTGAGCTCGAGCGGCTCCGGGCCGCCTCGTTTCCGCTTCAAAAGGGGACTCGCCCGCTCTATGATGGGGGCGCTTGCACAAGAACTTCATCCTCGACACGAACGTTCTCCTGCACGACCCGCGGGCGCTCTTCCACTTCGAGGACAACGACGTCACCATCCCGATCTACGTGATCGAGGAGATCGATCAGTTCAAGCGCGATCTCTCCGAGCTGGGCCGCAATGCGCGGCAGGTGGCGCGCTACCTCGACGAGTTCCGCGGCAAGGGCAAGATCAGCGAGGGCGTCGCGCTCCCGGGCGGCGGCAAGGTGCGCGTGCTCTTCAGCCAGCGCGACCTTCCGAAGGCGCTCGCGAACGGGGCCGGCACCGACAACCGCATCCTGGCCGTGGCCCTCGACGTGAAGGATCGCGAGCCTCACGTCCCGGCCATCTTCGTCACCAAGGACACCAACCTCCGCATCCGGGCCGACGCGCTCGGGCTGCGCGCCGAGGACTACGACGCGGAGAAGGTCGAGATCTCCGACGTCTACACGGGCCTGCGGGAGCTGGCCGTGGCCCCCACGGAGGTCGACTCCTTCTACCAGAGCGGCGAGCTGCCGCACGACGGTGCGTCGTTCGCTCCCAACGAATTCGTCCTGCTGAAGGATCGCGACAACCCGCAGCACACCGCGATGGGCAAGTTCCGCGCGGATCGCGGCAAGGTCGTCCCGCTGATCCGCGTCCAGAAGGAAGGGATCTGGGGCATCCGCGCGCGCAACAAGGAGCAGGCCTTCGCGCTCGATCTCCTGCTGAACGACGAGATCCGCCTGGTGACCATGGTCGGCAAGGCCGGCACCGGAAAGACCCTGATGGCCATCGCCGCGGGCCTCCACAAGACGATGGAGGAAGGCATCTACCACAAGCTGCTCGTCTCCCGGCCCATCTTCCCGCTGGGCCGCGACATCGGCTACCTGCCGGGGAGCGTCGAGGAGAAGCTCAACCCCTGGATGCAGCCCATCTTCGACAACGTCGAGTTCCTGATGAACCTCTCGCGGGCCGACAAGAAGGCGGGCCGGAGCTACCACGAGCTGATCGACCTGGGCATCCTCGCCATCGAGCCGCTCACGTACATCCGCGGCCGGAGCATCCCCAACCAGTACATCATCGTGGACGAGGCGCAGAACCTCACGCCGCACGAGGTGAAGACCATCATCACGCGCGTGGGCGACGGCACGAAGATCGTGTTGACCGGCGACCCGTACCAGATCGACAACCCGTACGTCGATTCCACCAACAACGGGTTGATCCACGTGGTCAACAAGTTCAAGACGGAGAAGCTGGCGGGGCACATCTCGCTCTCCAAGGGCGAGCGCAGCGCCCTCGCCGAGCTGGCGGCGAACCTCCTGTGACGCCCGGGGCCACGGCGCCGCTCGGCGGCTCGGAGCTGCGGGGCCCGGCGCGGTGGGCGCTGGTGGAGGGGGAAGCCAAGCGGGAAGCCCGCGTCCGCCGGATCGGCAGGCTCGCCACCCTCTCGCCGGAGAGCCTGGTGGTCCATCTCGGGCCGGAGGTGAGGCACGCCACGCTCTGGGCCCAGGTCTTCGGCTGCCGGACCCTCGTGATCGACGCGCCGCCTGCCCTCGAGGCGCTCCGTCGCGAAGCACAGGCACTCGGCGTCGCGGAGCTGCTCGAGCTGCGGGAGGGCGACCCGCTGGCCCGCGAGCAGCCGGAGCTGACGCCGGCGGCGGACCTGATCCTGGCGCAAGGCCTCGCGGCGGCGATCGGCTTCGACGAGGCCCTGGCGGCGCTGCGGCCCTCCCTCGTCACCGACGGCCTGCTGGCGGTCTTCCAGCGCGCCTGGATCACCTCCGACGTGGCCGCCGAGGTGAAGCGGTACTGGGAAGCGCATTCGGCGGGCCCCGTCCGCACGCTCAGGGACACGCTGGGGCAGTTCACGCGCGCCGGCTACGAACCGATGACCTGCGAGCTCGTCCCCGCGCCGGCGTGGGACGAGTACTACGAGCGGGCGGACGCGCGGCTCGCCGCGCTCGCCTCGGGGGCCGGTGCAGAGACGCCGGAGGGCCGCGCGCTCGCCGACCTCCGCGAGGAGATGCGGATCCACGAGCAAGGCGGCCGAGTCGCCACCTCGATCGGATGCTTCGTCGGACGACGGGTGGAGCCGAACTCGCCGCCGCGCTGGCCCCGTCGCGGATTCGGGGAATGATCGCCGCGCTGGCGCTCGCCCTCGCGGCGGCGACGGCGCCTGCGGAGGCGGGGGGCTGGCTGGTACCTCCGCTACGGCTGGACGCAGTGCCCTCGTCCTCGACCCGGACCTCGACCTCGACCCGGACCTCGACCTCGACCCGCACCTCGACCTCGACCTCGACCTCGACCTCGACTTGGACCTCGACCGCGGTCCGGCGGCGCAAGTCACCCGCTCTCGCGCTCGGCCTCAGCCTCGCCCTCGAGCTGCCGACCCTCTTCATCGGGCCCTCGCTCGGGCACCTGTACGCGGGCGACTGGCAGCACTTCGCGATCACGGGGGGGGCTCGGGTCATGGATGTCTTCCTGCTGGTGCTCCTCGAGAAGTTCACGCCCGGCTTCGGCATCGGCCCGCTGGTGGCGATCTTGAACCCCGAGCATCTGGGCGCGAGCTTTGCCGGCTATCCCGTGGGATTCCCCGTGGACCTCGTGCTCGTCCTCGCGCTCGTGGGCAGCGGGATCTACGACCTCGTCGACGCCTGGATGGCGGCCCAGCGGTTCAACCTGCGCTTCGGCCTGGTGCCACCCCCGGTGCCGGCGCCAGTGGCGGCCGCTCTCCCGAGCCCCACCCGATCCTGAGGCCGTGCGCTCGGGCGGCTGAGGCGTTACTCTGCCGTCATGAAGCTCGTCGCCCTGGTACGCGCGCCTCCCGACCCTGCTCCCGCGGTGAAGCTGCTTTGTGCTTCCGCCGGCTTCGCGCCCGCCGAGGCGCGCATGCGCCTCGCCGGCGAGCCGCCCTTGGTGCTGGCGCGCCTGGAGGATGCGCCGGCCGAGGCCTTGCGATCGGAGCTCGCGAAAGCGGGGCTCGCCGCGCTGGCCATCGACGCGCGCCCACCGGGGGACTCCGAGCGGTTCCTGGTGCGATCCCTCGAGTTCGAGGCCGGCAGCGATCCCCTGGCTCGCTTCCGTTCGTCGGGGGACGTCGTCTTCTCGCCGCGGCTCGGTGAGCCGATGCGCGTTCCCGGCCAAGCGATCCGGCTGATCCTCCGCGGCCTGCAGCTCTCCAGGGAGACGCAGGTGCACACGGAGACGAGCCGCAAGTTCTCGCTGGGCAAGGCCGTGCTCACCCAGGGCCTCGCGATGACCACGACCGAGAAGCGGGAGGTGAGGGTCGAGACCGAGACCGCCGATCAGTTCCTCCTCGTGTACGGGGGCGAGAAGCCCGCGGTGATCTACGAGAGCGAGGTGGCCTTCACCTGCCTCGGCAAGGACGTGCGGCCCTCGCGGCTCGAGAACCTGAACCTCGTCCAGGAAAGGCTTCGCAAGCTCGCGCCGCAGGCTCTCTTCGACGACCGGTTGCTGCGCTTCAGCCGGCGGGCCTCGCCGTTCGACGGCGGTCGGCCCACCGACGTGGCCGCCGAGCTGCTGCGCAAGGCGGTCGAGCTCGGAATGCTCCCCTGAGGCTCAGGCCGCGCCGACGGCGATCTTCTTGGGCTTCTGCGCCGCCATCGGGTCCGCGACCCGCTCGGCCAGGCTGACGTTCTCGCCCACGTAGCGGTAGCGGTTGAACTTCGGGAGCTGCTTGTTGCAGACGATCTGGAAGCAGCCGCCGCGCCCTTCCTCGCCGGTCAGCACCTGCCAGCCGAGGAAGAGGTACCAGAGGCGGAACCAGCGCTCGCCGTAGGCCGCGAGGATCTTGTCCTTGTTCTTCACCCAGTTCTGGTACCAGCGGTGGATCGTGAGGCCGTAGTGCACGTTGATGTTCTCGACCGTGTGCACCTCGAAGTTCGCGCGCTCGAGCTGCCCGGTCACCCACGACAGCGGCGGGCTCGCGTCGGCGCCGGGGAAGATGTACTTGCTCATGAAGAGCGCCGAGGTGATCTCGTTCCAGTCGAGCGCGCCGAGCCGCTGCGGCCGCAGGCCGACGATCTGGAGGAAGAAGAGGCCGTCGTCGTCGAGGAGCGAGTAGATCTGCCGGAGGAACTTCTGGAAGTTCTTCATGCCGACGTGCTCGGCCATCTCCAGGCAGCTGATCTTGTCGTACGTGGTCTTGGGAATGTCGCGGTAGTCGAGCGTGAGCACGCGCGCCTTGCCTTCCATCCCGGCGGCCTTGATGCGGCCTTCCGCGAACTCGCTCTGGTTCCGGGAGAGCGTCACGCCGGTCGCGTCGACGCCGAAGTTCTTCGCCGACTCGAGCACCAGGGTGCCCCAGCCGCAGCCGACGTCCAGCATCTTCTCGCCGGGCTTGAGCTGCAGCTTCTCGCCGACGTAGCGGATCTTGCGCAGCTGCGCCTCTTCGAGCGTGTCGTCCTGGCTCTTGAAGAAGGCGGAGGTGTACACCATCGACTCGGCCAGGAACGCCTCGAAGAAGTCGTTGCCGCGATCGTAGTGCTCGCAGACGAACTTCTTGTCGACGCCCTTGCTGTGGATGAGGAGGGACGGGATGAACTTGCCGAGGAGGAAGGCGACCTGGTTCCAGGTCAGCTGGTAGTTGACGAAGAGATCGCGCTTGCGCATCAGCTCGTGCAGATCGCAGTGGATGTCGATCTTTCCGTCGATGTAGCTCTCGAAGAAGAGGTTCATCGGGATGGGTCGGCCTTCGTACTTCTCCCGGAGAGTCGGATCCTTGAACTCCACCCAGTCGCGAATCTGCTCCACCATGGAACCTCCACCACCGAAAACGGCGCGAACGCTTCGTAGAACGGCGCACCCTAGGGTATTTGCGACAAAAGGTCCACCCCCCCCCTGATTCCGTTGTCATCGGCGGTCGCGCGCAGTAGGTTCCCGCCCCGATGCGCCGTGACTTCGGGTGGTTGCCTCTGCTCGCCGCTTGCCTGGCGGCCTGTGGCCGATGCGGAGGCCATCCGGCTGCGACGCCGGGCACCTCCATCGAAGAGCTGCTGCCGGCGTCGGCCCCGGCAGTGGCTATCGTCCCGTCGATCTCGCACGTGATGAGGGATGCCAGGGGGTTGGCGAAGGTCGTCGCCCGTTTTCCCGAGGGGGAGACGGTGGGCGGCATCCTGGATGCCCTCACGGCGCAGTTGGGCTTCGATCCGGGGGACGAGAAGGCGCTCGCTCGCGCGGGCATCGATGGGCAACGCCCCGCGGCCCTGGTGTTCGAGGGCGGCGAGCCGTGGCTGGTGGTCCCCGTGGTCGATCGCGGGCGCTTCGAGGCGATGGCACGCAAGCTGATCGCCAGCCGGCTCGGCGCGGACAAGACCGAGCAGCGGGGCGAGGTCACGGTGTTCTCGTCGACGGCCGGCCCGGCCGCGGCGCTCGCTTTCACCGCCGGCTACGGGATGCTCGGCTCGGGGCCGGCGGCCGCCGAGGAGCTCGGCCGGGCGCTCGGACGCAAGAAGGAAGAGCGGCTCGCGAACGAGCCGCTCTTCGCACGCGCCCAGCGGACCTTCGGCGCCGACTGGGACGTGGAGGCCTACCTGCCCGCCGGCTCGCCCTACCTGCCCTCGCGACCTCTGCCGGGCCGTGCCTTCGTGGCGGGCCTCTTCTACCGGGAGGGGCGTCTGGCCGCGCGGGTCATGTCCCTGCTGTCGGTGGCGGAGGGGACCGGCATGTCGACCTTCGCGATGGCGGCGGGACAGCCGCTGGTCAGCCTGCTGCCCCCGGCCGATCCGCTGTTCGCCCGGCTGGGCGGCAATCCGGGCGGACTCACGGGCCTCTGGCAGAACCTCGTCCCTCCGGACGTCAGGAAGGCGCTGGCGACGGCGAAGATCGACGCGGACAAGGAGGTCCTCGGCAACGTCGAACCGGGGATCGTCGCCTCGGTGGGACTCGCGAAGCACCTCGATCTCTCGGCCGCGCCTTCGCTCGACCCGCGGGTCCAGAACCCATTCCGCTACGTGACGCTGGACGTCTTCGCCAAGGTGCGGGATCCCAAGGCGGCGCTCGCCACCTTGAAGAAGCTCGGCGAGCTGCCGCCGGGCCTCGGCGTCAGCACGGGCCGCACGAAGATCGGGGAGACGGACGTCGACACCTTCCACTACGCCCTGGGCGACGGGCCCAGCGTCGCGCTCGTCGGCAATACCCTCGCCGTCACCGGCGGCGAGGGCGAGATGAAAGAAGCGCTCGCGCGGCTCGCTGGCAAGGCGCCCGGCTACATTCCGCCCCCCTGGATGCGCCGCGCCTTGCTCGGCCAGGTGAGCGACGGCGCAGTCTTCGACACCTCGGCGCTGCGCCTGGCGATCGAAGCCATCCCCGCGAGCGCGTACGGGGGGCTCACCGGGCTGACCATCCGCTCGCTCGTGCGCCGGTTCGCCAACCCGCTGATCTGGGTCGGTCCGATCACGGCCACCGTCGACGTGGGCCCGGACGCGCTCGTGATCGATGCGGACCTCTCGTTTCGTTGAGCCCGCCGTGATCGACGTGCACGGCCTCGTGAAGACGCACCGGGACGGGCCGAAGGTGACGCGCGTGCTGGACGGCCTGGAGCTGTCCGTCCGGGAGGGCGAGCTCGCGGTCGTCAGCGGGCGCAGCGGTGCGGGGAAGACGACCCTGCTCGCCATTCTGGGCGGCCTCGACCCGCGTTACCAGGGCAGCGTGCGCGTCAACGGAGTGGACCTCGCTGGCCTCGGAGAACGCGAGCGTTCTCGCTTCCGCGCGGGCGGCGTGGGCTTCGTCTTCCAGTCGTACAACCTCCTGCCTCGGCTCACCGCCCTCGAGAACGTGCGCTTGCCGGCGCTCTTCTCGGACGCCCCCGAGCGGCCGGGGCGGGCCTTGGCTCTCCTCGAAGAGATGGGCGTGGCCGCGCTCGCGTCCGCGCGAAGCGAGCGGCTCTCGGGCGGAGAGAGCCAGCGCGTCGCCATCGCCCGGGCGCTGCTGCTCGAGCCTCGGTTGCTCCTGTGCGACGAACCGACGGGGAGCCTCGATCAGGAGACGGCGGCGGCGGTGGTCGGCCTGTTCCTGCGCCTGCGTCGGGAGCGGGGGCTGACGATCCTGGTCGCGAGCCACGATCCGGATCTCTGGGAGGCCGCCGATCGCCAGCTGCGCCTCGAGGGCGGTCGCCTCGCGCCGCGCGGAGTCTCGTGAGGCTGGCCTGGCTCGCGTTCCG
>DATJNL010000004.1:0-17680 GCA_035508175.1 Myxococcales bacterium | reverse complement strand
TGGTCGGTGAAGCCCGTACCCGGAGGTAGCTCCACGGAATGCAGCGTGGCACCTTGCTCGGTGATTACGGCGCAGAAAGCGCGGGGCGTACCCCTGTGCGGCCGCCGCGTGGCCACCACGGCCGTGAGGCCGAGGCCGATCGCCCCGCTCCCCGGACGCCAGGCTTGAAGGTACGCCCGCTCCGCCAGGTCCACGGCCGTCTCCGCCGCGCAGTACTTCTCGGGCGTGAAGCCCAGGAACTCGTCCATCTCCTCGGCGGCGTACGGCACGGTGGCGCCGCACAGCACCGAGGAGATCCCCGGCACGGAGCAGAGCCTGCCGATGAGCCGGCTGCCCCCACCGGAGATCGCGAGGAAGAGGCGCACCCCGGCCTCCGGCAGGCCTTCGAGCGCCGCGCGGACGGCGCTCACCGCAGGCCCCGCTCGGCCCGCTCGCGCACCTCTGCCAGCTTGGTGCGCCGCAGGATCCGGCCGTTCTCGAAGACCGGCTCCAGAAGCGAACCCGGCACGTCGCCCTCCACCGTGAGGTACTTGCCGTTCTCCTCGAGCAGCGACAGTCGGCCGGCCTTGCTGCGCTTGCCGGCGTCGGTCACCGGATCCTTGAACACCTTCACCGGCGCGCCGTCGACGGTGACCTCCGAGCACTTGAAGGCGAACTTTTGCGTGTCGCGGTTGACCTGCTGGAGCAGGCCGCCGCCCATCCCGAAGGCGATGTTGCTGGCCGAGTACTTGCGGAGCAGCATCTCGCGCAGGATCGCGGCGATCGAGTCGGGGTTCACGCCGTCGCCCTGGATGAGGCGGAACCAGCGCGGCAGCACCTTGTAGCCGCGGCGGTTGCGCGTCATGCCCACCTTGCGCTCGAGGATCTCCAGACACGCGACGACCACCTGCACCGGATCCCCCGAGTCCGGCCGGATGACGAGGGTCGCGCCGGACTGCTCGACGTCGTCGGCGAGTTCCTCGGCCCAGAAGCGCTCCACGGCGTTGAAGACGTCGTAGCTGTCGGAGACGCAGGCGACGATCTTTCCCGGCCGGCAGAACTGCTTCACCATGTTCCGGTAGGCCGCGAGCTCTCCGCCGCGTCCCCACGCCGTGATGGTGGAGTGCTCGGCCGCGGGGATGCTGAAGGCCGCCATCTCGGCGCCGTAGTAACGGTTCGCGAAGCGCACGCCCTCGACGGTGTCCGAGCCCTGGAAGTTGACCAGGTGCGCCATGCCACCGATGCCGGCGGACTCGCGGGAGCTGACGCCGCGCGAACCGAAATCGTGGAGCTTGAAGGGCAGCTCGGCGAAGGGGTCGTCGGCCGATTCCCGCAGTGCCTCCAGGATCACCTGCTTCACGTGGCGGCTCAGCGTGGCCACGGTGATCGGGTACCAGAGCCTGACGAGCATCGCCTCGAGCCACGAGACCACCCAGAAGGTCTCGGGATCGGTCGACTCCACGCTCATGAGCGCATTGCGCACCGGCACGACGCTGCCCTCGGGCACGGCCCGGATCCGCACCGGCAGCCGCCCCTCGAGTGCCCCGGCGATGCGCAGCCAGCCCGCGCTGTTGAAGGGCTCGCCGTGCGCGGTGAAGAACGCCTCCGCCTCCGCGACGTCCTCGGGTCGGACCACCGAGCCCGCCAGGTACTCCTCGAGGAGATACTGCAGGCCGAAGAAGACGACCTGGCCGTACGTCCCGCCGCGCGATTCGAGGTACGAGTACATCGCCGAGGTGCCGGGCGGGTACTGCAGCCAGTGGGAGGCCTTGTAGCTATCGGTGTCCAGGATGAGGTTCGACGGCACGACGCGCTCCTTTCGCTAGACTTCGAAGTCCACTCCCCGCCGCTGGGCGCGCTCGTACGCGGCCTCGTCGAACCGGTACAGACGGGCCGGCCGGCCCTGGCCCCCTGTCGTCGCCCCCGCCTCCTTGAGCAGCCCCATCGCCAGGACCCGCTTGCGGAAGTTCCGCTTGTCCACCGGGCGCCGCAGGATGGCCTCGTACAGCCCCTGGAGCTGCGAAAGCGTGAACGCGGGCGGCAACAGGTTGAAGCCGATGGGCGCGTAACGGATCTTCGCCGTGAGACGCGCCAGCGCCGCGGCGAGGATGGCGTCGTGATCGAACGCGAGGTGTGGCAAGGCCGCGATGGGGAGCCAGCTGGCCTCGCTCGCATCGCGCCCGGCCCGAGCCACGAAGTCGCGCGAGCGCACCAGGGCGTAATAGGCGACGCTGATCACCCTGCCCCTCGGGTCGCGTCGCGGCTCCCCGAACGTGTAGAGTTGCTCGAGGTAGGCGCCGCGCACTCCCGCCTCTTCCTCGAGGGTCCGCCGGGCCGCTTCATCGAGGCTCTCACCAGGGTCGGCCTCGTCCCGGAGGCGCAGGAAGCTCCCTGGCAGCGCCCAGCGCCGCAGGTAGGGCTGGGCCTCGCGCCGCACCAGGAGGACCTCGAGCGCCTGGGCCTCGCTGATTCCGAAGACCGCGCAGTCGACGGCCACACTCGGTCGCGTGAAGCCCTGCAGCGCTCGATCGCTTGACGTCATCTCGGCATTTAGTGTAACTTCGACACTAAATAAGTCAAGCGACGCTTGGAAGGGGCCGGCAGATGACGGACGATGCGCGCGTGATGGAAGCGGATCCCCACCTTTCGGGAGAAGAGGGCGGCTGGATCGACCTGGTCGACGGGGTGGAGGTGTCGCTGCGCCACGACGTTCGAGCCGGGGGCGAGCAGCTCGAGGCCGAGGCGGCGTTGCCCGAGGCGCCCGCCTCCCTCGAGCGCCTCGTGGTCGCCTTGCGCACGGCGTCGTCGCGCGAGCGTCTGGCGCCGCGCGGCCTGCCGATCGGCTTCCGCTGGGAAGACCTGCTCCAGGTGGAGGCCACGCTGACGGACGCCCGGCCGCAGGCGGCCTGGTTGAAGCGCCGCCTGCCGGCCGAGACGAGCTTGCGGCTGCGCGCAGGCAGCCGCCTCGAGCTCCGCGTGACGTTCGTGCGGCGCGGCTGCCTGCCGACCTCGCAGCGCGCGCGCTACGAGCGGTCGGCCGAGCACGGAGGCCGCATTCGAGTCGAGGCCTTCGAGCTCCACGTGGTCGAGCACTGCAACCTGCGCTGCGCCCACTGCTGCAACATGTCGCCCTACCTCGGTCGCCGCCTGCTCTCCCCTGAAGAGGTCGAGCGCCAGTGCCGGCTCATGGCCCAGCACCTCGCCGTGGACGTCTTCAAGATCATGGGCGGAGAGCCGCTCCTGCATCCTCGCATCACCGAGGTGCTGCGCGCCGTCCGGCGCAGCGGCATCTCCCGCGCGGTCCGGCTCTTCACCAACGGCCTGCGGCTCGACCGGATGGACGAGGACTTCTGGCGGGAGCTCGACCACCTGACGATCTCCGACTACGCGAGCGCGCCGGTCCCCCCGTCCACTCTTCAGGCGGCCGCCGACCTGGCGAGGCGCTTCGACGTCGTACTCAACGTGAAGCCCGTGGCCACGTTCAGCGAGGTGATGCGGCCGGAGCGCGAGGCCGACGATCGCCGCGTACAGGCGACCTACGACGCCTGCTGGCTGCGGCACCGCTGCATGGTGGTGCGCGACGGGCGCTTCTTCAAGTGCACCCGCGCGGCCTACGCCCCGGATTTCCACCACCGGCTCCTGGCGGACGCCCACGCCGGCGACGCCGCCCGGGCGCTCGAGGGCGATGGCGTGCCCTTGTCCTCACCCGATCTCGGCGCGGCGCTCCTCGCGTACCTGAACCGTTCGGAGCCGCTCGCGTCCTGCCGCTTCTGTTACGGAGGGGATGGTCCGCTCGTACCCCACGTGCAACTCGGCGCGGCGGACGTGCGCGCCGGCCGACTCCTGCCCGTGTCGATTGCGGGTGAGCTGCCGTGACCGCGCTCCTGCAACGCACGTACGAGCGCAGCCACGACGGCGCCCGTTCCACGAGCTTGCGCGCACTCGCCGGCCCGGCTCCCGAGCTCGATCGCGATGGAGTCCGCGCAGCCCTGGGCGAGGACTCGCCGACGACCGCCTCCTGTCTCGCGGGCATCGCCGTGGTGCCTCCGCCCCGGTGGCCGCTGGCGCGCTGCGACGTCGCCCTCGAGCCTGCCCTGCGCAGCGCCTGCGCCGAGCTGCCGCCCGGCCCGATGCCGGTCGCGCTCAGCGGCGGCCTCGACTCCGCCGTGCTACTGGCGCTCCTCCGCGACCGCGCCATCGCATACACGCTGGCCCCCGCGCTCGAGGGCTATGACGAGTCGGGGCGAGCCCGGACCACTGCCGAGGCGCTCGGCGTGCCGCTGCGCGTCGTGCGGGTCGAGCGCGATGACTTCCTGGATGCCCTGCCCGACGCCGTGCGAGGCGCCGAGTGTCCGCTGTGGAACCTGCATCCCGTCTCGCGGCTCCTGCTGGCGCGCCGGATCGCCGCCGACGGGTTCGACCGCGTCATCACCGGCGACGGCGCCGATGACCTGCTGCGAGGCGGCGACGGATGGGACCATCTGCCCATCGTCGGAGCGCTCACGAGGGAGGCCGGCCTCTACCTCTGCGCGCCTTTCCTCTCGGTCGCATTGGAACCGCTTGCCGGGCGCGATCCCGCGAAGCGGGAGCTGCGCGCGCTGGGCCGCTCCCTGGGTTTGCCACCGCAGGTGACCGACGGTCCCAAGCGGCCCATGCTCGCACCGCCGATGGACCCACGGAGGTTCTGGGACGACCCGCTGATCGAGCGCCTCGGCCGACAGCTCGGGCGGCAGCCCTCGAGCGCCTCCGACCGGGAAGTGGTCGGCTGGACGACGCTTGCCCTCTTCGCCCGGGACCTCGCATGTGCGGCATAGCAGGCATCGTCCACTTCGCCGGGGGCGCGCTCGACCGCGTCGATCGGGCAAGGCGGATGAGTGCGCGGCTTCGCCACCGCGGCCCCGACGGTAGCGGGGAAGTCCTTTCCCCCTGGGCGGTGCTGGAGCATCGCCGCCTCGCGCTCGTCGATCCAGGTCAAGGCGCACAGCCGATGCAGAGCCCCGACGGCCGCTTCAGCCTGGTCTACAACGGCGAGCTGTACGATCACGAGGCGCTCCGCCGCAGGCTCCCCTACCCCTTTCGCACCCGCTGTGACGCGGAGACGCTGCTCGCGGCCTACGCAACCTGGGGCGCCGACTGCATCACGCACCTGAACGGCATGTTTGCGTTCTTCGTGTGGGATGCCCGGCTGCGCCGTGGCTTCGCCGGTCGTGACCCGCTGGGCGTGAAACCGTTCGCTTATCGCTGGCACGAGGGCGAGCTGGCCTTCGCCTCCGAGGCCCAGGCGCTCCTCGAAGGAGTCCGTGCCCGGCCACGGCACTGGGCGATGCTCGAGCAGTTGGTGGCCCCCGCGTTCAGCGGCGTCGAGGCGCCCATGTTCGAGGAGATCGAGTACCTGCCGCCCGGGCACTGCCTCGAGGTCTCGGAAGCAGGTCCGGTGACCCGGCGCTACTTCCACTACCGTGTCGAGTCGACGCCGGCGCCTGTTCCTGCGCCGGCGGAATTGCGAGACGCGCTGGGCCGCGCCGTGGATCGTTGCCTCACGGCCGACGCGCCGCTGGGGCTCTACCTGAGCGGGGGACTCGATTCGACGGCCATCGCCGCTTTCTCGCGGCACCGCGCCACCCTGCCCGCCTTCACCGTCGCGTTCGAGGGGATGGCTGACTACGACTATGACCGCAGCCTCATCGTCGCCTCCGACGATCGGCCGCTCGCCGAGAGCGCCGCGCGCGACCTCGGGCTCCCGCTGCGGCAGGTCGAGGTACCCCGGAGCGCCCTGGCGGCCGACCTGGAACGCGTCTCCCGGACGAACGACGCCCTGCCTGCGTGGGAGCAGGAGATCGCCCAGGACCACCTGGCGCAGGCCGCCGCCTGCGAGGTCAAGGGCGTCCTCGTGGGAGACGCCGCCGACGAGACCCATTGCGGCTACCACTTCCTGCTGGACGAAGCGGCCACCGCGTCGCCGCGGGCCATCCTCGAGCGCTTCGGCTCGGTTCCCATCCGGTCCGACGTGCTCGACGATCCGATCGGACACTTCGCGCGCAAGTACTCGACCTGGACGAACCCGGACGGCGACCGGGCGGCGCGCCTGGCCGGCACGATCGGGCTCATCGTCGATCGCTGGCTGCCGCGGCTGCTGCACAACGGTGACATTCACGCGATGCGCTGGTCCCTCGAGGCACGCGTTCCTTTCGCCGATCTCGACCTGCTGCGGCTCGCCCAGGCGATCCCGGCCGCCACGGCGCTAGCGGGCGGCCGCGAGAAGGCCCACCTCCGTGAGGCGCTGCGCGGCGTGATTCCGGAGACCATCCGCGGACGCCGCAAGTCGGCCTTGCCCAAGGACCAGGGCGCAGAGCCAGTGTACCGGGCCGAGGCGGCCCGCCTCTTCACGGAGCCGCCGGCGGTGGTCGACGAGCTCGTGGATCTGCGACGGGTGCGGGAGCGCTTGCGCTCGCCGGCCGCGCTCCACGAGCGCGAACGCGCCGCGATCTTCCGAGTCATCTGCCTCACTCACTTCTGTCGCCACCACGGGCTCGCCTGACCGATGGCGCGGATCCTCTTCTCGGTCCTCGCGGAGAAAGGTCACCTGCACCCGTTCATCGGTCCCGCGCAGGAGCTCCAGGCGCGCGGGCACGAGGTCGCCTTTTATGCCCCCTGCGATGTGACCTCGCCCCTGGGCCGGGCCGGCCTCACGCGCTTCCTCGGCGACGCGGCCGCGGCGCCGCCCCCCGATCGCAACCGAGGGCCCGCCTTCGCCGCTCTTGTCCGCGATCCGCCGCGGTTGCGCCGCTGGATCCGCGAGCTGCTCCTGGACACGATCCCCGCGGAGGTCGACCGGCTCGGGGCCTCGATCGCCAGGTGGAGGCCAGACGTCATCGCTGCCGACCCGATGGCCTATGCGGTGCCCATCGTGTCGGCGCGAGCGGGCGTCCCGTGGATCGGCCTTTCGACGTCCCTCAATCCCGTGGTGCCCGAGGACTGGGACAGCGAGCTGGCAGAGACCCTGCGGGCGCTGCGCCGCGAGGACGTCCTGGCGCGCGAGGGCGTCGCCGCGCGCTTTCGCGTCGCGGACTGCCTGGCCGAGCGGGGCACGGTAGTTTACTCGACACCCGAGCTGGTCGGCGCGCCTCCCCCCGGCATCGTGCTCGCCGGGGCTTCCCTGCCGCGCGGGCCGCGCGGCGATCGCGGGCAAGGCGCCGAGGCGGGGGAGCTGCCGCTCGTGTACATGTCCCTGGGCAGCCAGATCTACCATCAGCCGCGCATGTTCGAGGTGGTGCTCGGAGCCCTGGCCGAGCTCCCGGTTCGCGGTCTCCTGGCCCTGGGAGATCTTGACGGCGCCTTCCCGCTGCCGGCGCGGGTGCGCTCGGTGCCGTACGCTGCCCAGCTCGACGTCCTTCGGGAGGCCGCCGTCTTCGTGACGCACGGCGGCGCCAACTCGCTCATGGAGGGCCTGGCCTTCGGCGTCCCGCTCCTCGTGAGCCCGATCTGCAACGACCAGTTCCACAACGCGCGCTTCGTCCAGCGCGCGGGCGCGGGAGTCGTGCTCGATCTCGACCGCGCGCGTCCGCGAGAGGTCCGTGATTGCTTGGAACGCCTGCTCGCGAACGGCCTGGAGCGGCGGGCGGCACGGCGGATCGGCGCCTCGTACCGCAAGGCCGGAGGCGCGGCGCTCGCCGCGGATGTGGTGCTGGCCGCCCGGTGATCGCGCCGCTGACCATCGCCGCACGCGACGAGGAGCGCTCCATCGGCGCCTGCCTCGATTCGGTCCTCGCAGCCATCGCCTGGGCGCAGGCGCGGCTGCCCGTCACCATCGAGCCGCTGGTCGTGCTCGACGACTGTACCGACGGCACGGAGCGTGCCGTGCGCGCACGTGGCGTGCCGTGTGTCTCCTCCACGGGAGGCAAGGTGGAGGCGCAGCGGCGTGGCCTGCGCCCCGGTGACGCCGCCATCTTCACGGACGCGGACATCGTGCTGGAGCGCGAGACGCTCGCCGCCATGCTGAATCTCCTCCTTGCGCGCCCGGAGGTGCAGGTCGTCTCGCCGCCCCTGGTCCCGCTGCCTCCCCGGCGTCGCGGCCGTCTCGCCCACGCCGTTCATGTGTACAACTGCAACCGTGGCTTCTCGTCACAGCGCACCTGGTTCAATGGCAGGTGCTTCGCGCTCCGACGCTGGGCGATACCGACTCCGGCTGAGCTCGCGCCCCGCGTCGCCCGCCTGCCGCACGACGCCTTCTACCGCTTCGACGAGGGCCTGCGCGTCGACGACGTGCACCTGTCGCGACAGCTCGCGGCGAGCCACGGCGCGTCAGCCTTTGCCGAGACGGCGGTCGGGCGGGTGCACTACCGCGCGCCCGAGACCCTGCGAGGCATGTATCGCTACTACCGGCGATTGCGACGGGAGCTGGAGCGCGAGAGCCTCCTGTTCCCCGAGCTAGAGCCCGCCCACCGGCGCCTCGGTCGCCGGCGTGCCGATCTCCTCGCATCGGCGTCACCCGGTGAGCGGCTCGCCTACGCGGAGTTCCAGGGCTGGCTACTCCTCTGCCGGGTGGGCTACCGGGTCGATCGATTCGTGCAGCGGCGCCTGCGCCTCCGCAGAAACGCCTGGCCGGCCATCGCGGAGACAAAGCAATGATCCGGCGCTTTCAGTCCACCGAGGTCCTGCCGCTCGAACTCTTCGACGTCGTCGTCGACGGCCATCCTCTCTACCGGCATCCGCGGAACCGGGATTTCCTTTCGCGGCTCGCGCGCGTCGCCAACCTCGTGCGGCGCGGCGCTGCCAAGCGAGAGGGAGGCGCACGGCCCCTGGCAGGGCGCCCGGCCTTCGAGACGGTGGTGCTCACCGGCGGCGCCGTTCCGGCCGAACCCTGGCCCGGTCCACTGCCGGCGCGGCGGCTACCCGGCTGCGCAGAGGCGGGAGGTCGAGCCATCCTCTCGCAGCTGAGCCGCGAGGGCGCAGTCGTCGACCTCGGCCAGAGCCGCCTCAAGGGCTGGTGGCAGAAGCGAGCCATCGACGTGCCGCGGATCCCGCTCCCGACGGGCCCGCAGGCGCGCGAGCGCCTGACGTCATTCGTCGCCGAGTCACTCAGCGAGCTGTGCGCCGGCTCGGTACCCGACACGCTGGTGCTCGCGCTGCCCTGCGAGGTCTCGGCGAACGGCACGCTCGGCGAGTGCAGCTACCCCTGGAGCCGAGGAGATCGAACCCTGGTCCCGGAAATAGCTCAGAAGGCTGGCCTCGCGGACGTCGTGATCCTGAATGACGCGGAACTCGCAGCGCTCGGCGCCCGCGCCGTGTTCGCGTCGACGGCTCCTGCGCTCGTGCTGACCGTCGGCTGGGGCGTCGGGGCCGCGCTGCTGCGGGGACACCCGTGACCCTGCTGGTCGTCTCACCGCACCTCGACGACGCCGTCCTCTCTGTGCCGGTGCGGCTGCGTCGTCGAGCCAGCACGGGCGACCGCGTGATCCTGGCGACCGTCTTCAGCGAGGGCGCCGACGGCGCCCGGCGGCGCCGGGAGGACCATGCGGCGGCCCGGCGGCTGGGTGTCGAGCCAATGCACCTCGGCCTCCCCGATGCACCCGAGCGGCGAGGGCTTCCCCGTAGCGCGCGCGCCTTGCTGCGGGCGACGACTGAGCCCGACGTCCCGAACGTAGCCGGGCTACTCCAGGCGCTCGTGCACGCGGTGAAGCCCACGGAGATTTGGCTGCCGCTCGGGGTCGGCGAGCACGTCGATCACCGGGTCGTCCATGCGGCCGGGCTTTCGCTCGCGCCTTCGCTCGCGTTCTACGAGGACCGGCCCTATGCAAACGTGCGGCACTCAACGGCGGCTCGGCTCCGCCGACTGGGCGTCGTCTCGGTCCATCGACCTCCGACGTCGGAGCTCGTGGCCTCGGCTCTCCGGGCGCCGTTCGCCTCGGCCTATCTGCCGGCCGGCGAGGACGGCGCAGCTCTCCTGCGCGAGATCGCCGAGCTCCCCGAAGCTCCACCCGCCTGGACGAGCCGTGGCGACGTCATCGAGCCGGACAAGGCCGAGATCGAGGGAGTCCTGCCGGCCGTCTCGGCCTACGCCTCGCAGCTCCCCGACCTCTTCGGTGGCCGCGACTTGCGCTCGGTGCTGGCCGACGCCGACGGCGTCTACCGCGAGCGTCTCCACGATCTGTGGCCCCTCGGCCAGCCCTAGAAGGGGCCGATGGGCCGGTTGTGGTAGCTCTTGCGGTACTGCTCGATGTAGGAGCGGTGGCATTGTTTGCAGCCGGCCCCGTAGGTGTGGGTCTGCAGCATCTGGTCGATGATCGCCGGCCAGCCGTTGGCGCCGTTCTCCCACGCCGGATTCGGCACGACTTCCTTGAGCCTCGCGAGCGTGTCGCGGAACTCCTCCTCGCTGAGCTGGCCCTTCGAGAAGGGCACCATCCGGCACGTCATCACGTCGGCGAGGATCTGCATGTGGCCCGGGCGGCAATCCGGCACGTGTTTGGCCGGCGGTGCAGCGGCTGTCGGCGGGCTGGGCGTCGCGGCGCCCTCGGACTTGCAGGCGCCGAGCAAGGATGCCGCGAGCAGGATGGCGAGTGGCCCCCCCCGGAATCGAACCGGGATGGCCTTGCGGCCGTCAGATTTTGAGTCTGATGCGTCTACCAGTTTCGCCAGGGGGCCGGTCGACTGACGATGAGGAAACGTCCGCTGCCTTGCTCGGTCGCGGCGGTCCTCACCGTACCAACGCGTACGGTTCCGTTCTGCGTTCGGTCGCACCTTGCATCCGCATCCTCCTCGCCAGCCTCCCTGCATCATTGTCATGTTCGTCGGATATCTCGCGCCGGCGGGCGGGGCGTCAAGGATCCTGCGGCGTGGGTCGGTCGCTGCGGTCCTCAGCGTACGGCCGCGTGGGCTTCCGGTCCTCGCTCGCTCGCGTCTTGCAGCTGACCCCTGTTCGACGTCTTCCCTGCGGGGACACTTCGATCATGGCGTCCGATATCTCGCGGGCATGGCCAGCGCGTCAAGGGCGTTGACGATCGGGCATCGCGAGGGCTAGCAAGGCGGCGTGCGGCGGCTCTGGCTCCTTTCGGTGGTCGCGGTGCTCGGGTGCACGGGCAAGTACGTGCGGCCGACGGGGGCTGCGCCCATCGAGGCGACGCCGGCACGGCTCGAGCGCGGGGGGTACCTCGTCAACCAGGTGTGCTCCTGCGGCTTCTGCCACAGCAGCCGCGAGCAGGGCGACATTCTAACCGAGACGGAACGAGCCGATGCTTTCCTGGGCGGCGGCAACGTATACCACGACGAGGCCAGCGGCCTCGCGATCTGGATCCCCAACCTGACCCACGATGCCAAGACCGGCCTCGGCCTCTGGAGCGACGACGAAGTTCTACGCGCGCTACGCGACGGCGTCCGGCCCGACGGGCGCTTCCTGTTCCCCCTGATGCCCTACGACAACTTCCAGCACCTCTCCGACGAGGACGCGCGCGCCATCGTCGCCTACGTGCGCTCCGCGCCGCCCTACCACCAGAAGGCGCCGCGGCAGCCGCTGAAGCTCGGGCTCCTCTACCACCTGCTCTTCGAGACCTTCGGCGTACAGTTGCACCGGCCGGCCCGCGACGTGCCGCCGCCCGCGAGCGATCCAGTCTCGCGCGGTCGCTACCTCGCGCAGATCGCCACCTGCACCTACTGCCACTCCGCCGGCAAGCGTGGACCGCGCCTCCCCGGCGATCCGCTTTACATGGCGGGAGGCGAGGTCCCCTTCGAGGATCCAGCCATCGGCAAGGTGTGGGCGCGCAACCTGACGCCGGACCTGGAGACGGGACTGGGGCGCTACAGCCCCGCCCAGGTCAAAGCCGCGATTCAGAGCGGCGTGCGGCTCGACGGCAAGAAGATGGCCCCGCCCATGTCGCAGCTCATCCCTCATTATTCCGGCATGACCGACGGCGACCTGGATGCGATCGTCGCCTTCCTGAAGTCGCTGCCGCCAGTTCATCGCGCCGTCCCAGAGCGCCAGCTGGTCCCCGCGCTCGCGGCCGATCTGCGCTAGAAGTCGTAGCGGACGGCTACCGGCACGTCGATGACCACACCGCTCGTCTGGTACGTGAGCTTTCCAATCTGATTGTCCTGCTCGTAGGTGCGGGGCGTCGCTACCGCGAGCTGCGCGGACGCCTCGACCACCAGGCGGCGGGCCAGCTTCAGCGGGTCGTCGAGGGCGTAGCCGATGCCGGCCGAGAAGACGTGCGTGTCCGAGTCCAGCACGATGGCGTTGGCGCCCACCCCGCCGAGCTGGCTGGGGACGAAGGTGGGCTGGAAGAAGTAACCGCCGCGCACCGAGAGCCGGTCGGTGGGCCGCCACTCGGCCCCCACCCGTGGGTAGACGATGTCTGAGAAGCCTACTTTGCCCGAGCCGCAGATCGCCTGGCTGGCCACGAGGCAAAGGTTCTGCTGATCGATGTTGGCGTCGTATGCGATCCCCAGAGCCGGAGGGAGGCCAATACCGATGATGGCGAGCGGCGGCGGCGCCTCTGACCAGGCCTCGTAGGCGACGTCGAGCGCGAGCAGCAGACGCTTGTGGAGGCCCTCCCACGAAAGCCCTACGTCCACCTCGTCCGGCGTGAAGTGGTAGGTCCCCTCAACCGCCACGGTGAGGTTGCCGAGATCGGGCTGTAGGACCACGTTGATCGGCTCGGTGTAACTCGCCGCCGCCTTGCCACGCCAGACACCGTTCAGGTGGAAGCCCCACAGCGGCCCCAGCGAAAGGCCGACGCTGGGCGCGGCAGCCCCCGACGTGTTGGAGACGAGCGCGCTGCTCGCGATCTGTCCATCCGCGGGCGGGCTGAGCGGTCCGAGCTGTGCGATGAAGTTGTTCGAGCCGCCCACGTCCCCAAACACCTGCGCGCCCACGCCTAGGGAGAGCCAGGGCAACGGCCGGACGGAGGCCCCGGCGATCAGCTGGAACTGGTTGGGAGCGTTCGCGTAGCGATAGTAGACCGCCGAGCCGTCGTCGATGAGCCGTGACTCATAGAGGCCGGTGCTCGGGATGTAGCCACCGAACCCCAGCGTGACCCAGTTCCGGAGAACGCCGCCGAGCGGCACCGAGAAGCCGAAGGTGTACCCCTCGGCGTCGGCCAGGCCGTGCACGCTCGACGATCCAAAGGCCGGCGTGCCCAGCGTTGTGGCGTGGAAGAACGGCTGCTCGTAGACGTAGCCCAGACCGAACGTCGCCCCGTGCAGGAGCGCCGGGTTGTAGTAGATCGCGGTGAAGTCGCCGTCGGAGGCGGCCTGAACGCCCGCCATGCCAACCGCGCGCGGGTTGAAGCCGAAGAAATCCATCTCCTGCGCCAGGCCGGCGCTGGACCACAGGAGGAGCAGCGGAAGCAGCCAGCCACGCATGCGAAGACCCCTCTCCCCTCCCGTCCGGCGCAGGACAATAAGCCTCGCGCGCGCAAGTGTGTCAACGTGGCTCTGCTACAATCGCGGCGTGCGCCTTGCCCCGATCGTCGCCCTCGGCCTCGCCGCCTGCTCGTCCGGCGGCGCGGTCACGGTCGTCCGCACCAGGGGCTACTCGATGACGGTGGATTCCGCCGGGGGCCTGCACCTGCTGCTTCCAGATGGCGGCTCCGTGCTCGACAGCGTGGCCTCGCCCTCGCAGGGCTTCGCGCCGGCGCTGTGGGCCAAGCGCACCGAACAGGTCGACGCGCAGCTCGGGCAGTTCGGCTTCCTGAACGGCCTCGCGCCCTGGGTGGCCGCCGCGATCGACGGCGGCCTGCCGGGCACGCCCGTTGGCGTGGGCGGCACGGCGACGCTGTCGCTCGGCGGCGGCACGCTCGCGCTCACCGCCGTCGACGACGCGACTCTGCAGCTCGTGCTCACCCCACCCGCCTCCGCGCAGGCCGACCAGACCGCCCTGGCATTCACCTGCAACCCCGACGACCACTTCCTCGGCTTCGGCGAGCAGACCAATGCCCTCGACCAGCGCGGCCAGGCCTTCGGCCTCTGGGCGATGGAGGACGGCATCGGCAAGCGCGCCGGCGCCGACCACATCGGCACGGCCTACGATCCCACGGGCGACACCAACGACAGCTACTTCCCCATGCCGTCGTTCATCGACCCGCGCGGCTTCGGCCTCGTCGTCGACGACAGCCGCTACGTGGAGGTCGACTTGTGCTCCACACGCTCCGACGCCTTCAGCCTCGCTGCCTGGGACGGCACGCTCACCGTCCACGTCGTGATCGGCGCCACGCCCGCCCAACTCGTCACGCGCCTCACGGCGCTTACCGGCAGGGAGCCGCTAGCGCCGCCCTGGACCTATGGCGTGTGGGTAGACGCGGTCGAGGGCGAGGCGCGCGTGCAGACGGTGGCCGCGGAGCTGCGCGACGCCGGCGTTCCTGCCTCGGCCATCTGGACCGAGGACTGGGACGGCGAGCACTGCGGCATCTCCTTCAACTGCTTCGACTGGACTCCCGACGAGACGCTCTACCCCGGCTTCTCCCAGCTTGCTACCTCGCTCCACCAGGAAGGGTACAAGTGGATGGGCTACTTCAACAGCTTCGTCATCCAGGGAACGCCCGAATGGAACGAGGCGCTCGACGCCGGAGGAAGCTGGCTGATCCAGTCGCCCGACGGCGGCCCTTACGTCTTCACAGGCTCGTCCCTCGAGCCCACCTCGCTCGTGGACCTCACGAACCCGGGGGCCCGCGCCTGGATGGGCGGAGCGATGCAGGCGGCGGCACAGGCGGGGCTCGACGGCTGGATGGCCGACTTCGGCGAGTGGCTCCCCGACGACGCAGTGATGGCCGATGGGACCGTCGGTGCGGTGGCGCATAACCGTTTCCCGCTCCTCTGGTCGCAGCTCAACCAAGGCGTGAGCGCGGCCTTCCCGGACGGCGGCGTGGTCTATTTCACGCGCTCCGGCTGGACCGGCCAGGCCTCGCAGATTCCTGCCATGTGGGCGGGCGATCAAAACACCGGCTGGGGCTTCGACGAACCGGACGGCGGCGCCGACTACGACGGCCTTCCGAGCGTGATCCCCATGGGGATGAACGTGGGGTTGCAGGGGATCGCCGCCTGGGGCTCCGACATCGGAGGCTACACCGTGTACCTGTCGCCGCCCACCACGAAGGAGCTCTACCTGCGCTGGACCGAGGTGGGCGCCTACTCGCCGGTGATGCGCACGCACCATGGCTACGCGCAGGACCAGGACTGGCGCTTCGACAGCGACCTCCAGACGCTGCAGATCTTCGGCAAGTTCGCGCGCGAGCACCTGGCGCTCTTCCCGTACCTCTATACGCTGGCGGGACAGACAGCCGCGACCGGTGTTGGGGTGATGCTGCCGGTTTGGTTCACCTTCCCGGATGACCCGGGCGCGCTGACCCGCCTCGACGAGTACACGCTCGGCCCATCGTTACTCGTGGCGCCCGTGCTCGTGCAGGGAGCCACCGCGCGCGCCGTGCACCTTCCCCTGGGCCAGTGGCTCGGCTGGGAGACGACGGACGCCTACCAGGGCCCGACGGACGTGACCGTTCCCGCTCCCATCGACGCGTGTCCGGTCTATGCGATCGCTGGCACCGTGATCCCACTGCTGGGCGCCGACGTGCAGACCCTCGCCGATGCCACTGACCCGGCCGTGAAAACCCTCGCTCAGGCGAGCGGCGAGCTTACCGTGCGCGCCTTCCTAGGCGCGAACGGCAGCTTCACTTCCTACGACGGGACTCAGCTCACGCTCACGAGCAGCCCTGGGGTCGCGGTGACCACCCTGAGCGCTTGGGCCGGGAACCCGCAGGGTACGTTTCCCCCCTCCATCCCCTCGTGCGACGGGGGCGCGCTCCCCTGTGGCGACATCGACACCGCCGACCGACTCGCCACCGTGCAGGTACAGGGGCAGAACGTCACCGTAGCGGCGGACCAGGGCACGGTGATCGCGGTCGTATCCCCCGTACCGAGGCTCACGACGGTTCAGCTCCGCTACTGAGCTCGCAGGGCGACGCATGGCGGGTCGTGGACGGTGAGTGATGAAGAAGAGGAACGGGCTGCGCTAGCATGAGGTTCCGCGATCGGTGACGCGACTCCGCGACCTCCCGAACCCGCTTACATAGCTCGCCGTCCTCGCGCTGGCGGCGTGCGACTGCTCCAGCGAAGGTCCTGCGAGAAGCTCGACGGCCGGGCACAGCAGAACGCCAGTTGAGTGAACAACAGCCTGTTCGTCACGCTCCCGTGGATTCCTCCCGCCGGGAGCTGCGATGCCGGCTTTGCGACATGCGAGGCCCACTGCGCCGGCGACAGCTGCACGAAGTCCAAGAACCAGTTCCTCTGTGCGTAACCCGGCCGCGTTCGTCACCGCCTCCAGGTGCCCATCAGCCGAGTAGCGCGAGGGGCACCACATAGAGGAAGAAGACGACGGCGCCCGCCCAGGGCGGGAACAGAACGATGTGGAGACCCCGCGGCTGGTCCGCGCCCATGGCGTCTGCGCGAAAGAACGCGTGGTGCGTGGCACGCCGGTCGTGGAGAATCCGCGCGAGGAACCGGCGGTGATGCATCGGGCCGCGGTGGAAGTGGTACTCACCGAGGTGGCAGATCAGGAGCGCCGCGGGAACGGTGAGCCATTCGAGCGGCCGGAGCGATTGGAGCGCGCTTCGCTCACCACTGCTGCGGGATGCCGAGCGCCTTGCGCGCCTCGTCGGGGGTCATCGGCTCGCGGCCCACGTCGCGCGCCATGCGCACGGCCTTCTCCACCAGTTCGCCGTTGCTCTTCGCCATCCGGGTGCCGGCGGGATCGAGGTAGAAGTTGTCCTCGAGGCCCACCCGGATGTTGCCCCCGAGGATCAGCGCGGAGGCGACGAGCCTCCACTGCACCTTGGAGATACCGATGACTTCCCAGGTGTCGTCCTTGCGGATGCCACGGGACATCGCCTCCATGTTGGTGACCGTGGGCGCGACGCCGCCGAGCACGTTCATCACGAAGCTGTACTGCAAGGGCCCCTTGAGCGCGCCCATCGCGAGCAGCGGCTCGGCGTTGTGGATGTGACCCACGTCGAAGCACTCGAGCTCCGGCTTCACCCCGCCCTCGCGCATGGCCTCGCAGGCCATGACGATCTCCGAGAACGGATTCGCGAAGATGAAGTCGAACACGAAGCCCTTCCGCTTCTCGCTGTACTTGGCGTAGTTCATCGAGCCCATGTTGAGGGCCGCCATCTCGGGCTTCACCTTCCAGACGTACTCGATCTTCTCGCGCTTCTCGGCGTCGCTGCTGCAGCCCATGCCGAAGCCGCCGGTCGAGAAGTTGATGATGATGGGGCAGCGCTTGCGCACCTCGTCCTTGATGGCCTGGTAGCGCTGGGTCGACCAGGTCTGCGAGCCGTCGTCCTCGCGGCCGTGGATGTGCACGACGGCCGCCCCGGCGTCGTGGGCCCGCTTGCACTCCTCCGCGATCTCGACCGGGGTGTAGGGCAGGTACGGGCACTGCTCCCGGTTCGCGAGCACGCCGGTGACGGCGCAGGTGACGACGACCTTGTCTTCGACGAGCGGCATGCTTGCCTCCTAGCGGTCCTTCCAGTGGGGTTCGCGCTTCTCGAGAAAGGCCGTCACGCCTTCGGATGCGTCCTCGGCCAGCACGTTGAGCGAGAGCTGCGAGGCGAGGTGCTCGAGCGCCGCAGGCAGCGGCAGATCTTCCGCGGTGGCGAAGGCGCGCTTGCCGAGCGCGAGCACCGCGAGGCTCTTGCCGGCGAGCTTGCCGGCCATCTCC
>DATJNL010000003.1:0-9752 GCA_035508175.1 Myxococcales bacterium | reverse complement strand
GACGACTGAGCCGACGGCCTCCGGGCCCTCGGCGTTCGAGGCAGAGCTGACGGACCTCCTGGCCGCGGTGGCCCGGTTCTTCGCGAGGGCAGTGAAGCGCGAGGTCACGCGCCGCATCGACCCCGAGGCGGCCTTCGAGCGCCACGTGCGCCGTCCTCGGAAGGCCATCGCCGCCCTGAAAGGCGCCGCGACGGGCGAGATCCGCGGCAGGCACGTGCGCCAGCGGCCCGCCGGAAAGCATGGCCGCCGCTTCCCGCGGGTCGACCAGCGATGCGGCAGGACCGTGTAGCTGCGCTGCCGCGAGAACATTGAGGCCACCGACACGTGCTGATCTCGGCTGGCGCAAGGCCCAGGAGGTCTGGCAGAATCGTCCCATGTTCCCGATGAGGAGTGACGGGCTTCGCTTCGACGTGGATCATGTCGCAGCCAGCTTGCAGCAGCAGAAGGGCCACAAATCTCCCACCGACATGGCCGAGCGCCGCGCCATCGAGGCGGCGCTCGCGGAGCGAGGCACCTCTCACGGCAAGGCGGACGGTGCTAAGTGCTTCGTGCGCCAAGACCCGCTCACAAACCGTGGCTCGGCACAGTGCTGAGGCCCTGCAAGCTCGTTGAGCCAGGCGAAGAGGCCGGCACGTCACTGGGGCGAGCGACCCAGACGAATGTTGGCGCCGAGGGACACCAGGGCGACCCGTGAGACAGGGTGCGATGGGATTTGAGGGATGATGGGGTGGTGTCTGCCACCGGACCGGCGTCTGCGCCGAGGCTGTCGAGTGCTGCTTTCAGTGCTGCTTCTGCTGCCAGCATGTCACCCGGAGCGACGAAAGCAGGTAGAGATCTCCGAGACGGCCGCGGGGAGGGAGGCGGGAGTGGAGGACCCGTCGAAGGCCCCGAGGGCCAACGGTGCTCCGCGCGACCCGTTCTCGAACAAGGCACCATGCAGCGAGCAGAAGCCTTGCCCCTCCGCAGACTTCCTGTGCATACGCGGGCGCTGTATTCCCACCGCCTCGTTGTTGATTCCCAGGGACCGGCCAAAACGGTGATTGCGCCCGATCAGCCAAGGCATACCAGCTCTGTCGGCCCCGAGCACAGGCGACCTGGGACAACCAAGCGATGCTGGGCCAGCCGGTGGGGGCCCGCATGGTTGGCCGGGAGGGGTGGTCAGCAATGACGGGACACGATGTCACTCTCCCGCTGGCGGGCCTTTCAGCCACGGACGAGGCGGGCGCCGCGCGGCCCAAGGACCCGCAGCGGTGCGCGCGCTCTATCGGAAGAGCCTGGATGAGCCTCGTGTGGCTCGTCCTCGCGGGCTGCCCGCGCGGGGCCGGGCAAGGGTTGACTCGCTCTGTGCCGGTGCCGGGGCTCGATGCGGGAGGGTCGGTGGCGCACTGCCGTGTGTCCTCCGACTGCCACTCGATCGATCTCGCGTGCGATCGAGGTCGGTGCGTGTGGGTCAGCTCGAGGCTACAGCCGCTGTCGCGGGACCTCGTGGACAAGAAGATGCGGGAGTTGGAGCAGTGGAGCTTCCGTCGCTGACGGACGAACCCGCGGGCCCACCTCGTCGTCCAACGCGCACCGCCTTGACTTGCCTCGCCCCTCTCCCTACGATCTCCGTCGACAAGAGAATACGGCTTGCCCCCTGCGCGGTTCGCGATTGGGTTGCTGATATTCGAACCTATAGGTCCATTCGGGGAAGCTCGCACCAGGCTGCCATGAGCATGCCCTCAGCAGCGAGAGGGAAGCCTACGGCGGCGAGCGGTCTTCCCACCTGTTTCTACAGGGTTCAATGGACGCACCCCACACGGCCGAGGCGGGGGGCTTTTTTTGGCGGCGGACGTTCCCAAGGCGAGGCTTCGCTCGCAGCTGAGAGAGACGGGGCGGGAGGTGGGCGAAGAGGCCCGCCGCGAAGCGTCGCGCCTCGCGCAGGAACGGCTGCTGGCGCTCCCTGAGCTCGGCCGGGCGGCGGTGGTGGCGCTGTACGCGGCGCTGCCCAGCGAGCCCGACACGGGCCTCCTGTTCGAGCGGCTGCGCGCGGCCGGCAAGCGGGTCGTCTACCCCGGCTACGCGTTCGGCGAGCCGGAGCTCCGCGAGGTGCGCGCGCTCGACGAGCTGCGGCCGGGGGCGCGCGGCATCCTCCACCCGCCGGCGGGCACCACCGTCGCGCCCGAGCAGGTGGAACTGTTCGTGGTGCCGGGCATGGCCTTCGATCGCCACGGGCACCGGCTGGGGCGCGGGCAGGGTTACTACGACCGGCTCCTCGCGCGCCGCTCGCCCGCGTCGACGGCGGTGGGCCTCTGCTTTGACTTCGCCCTGCTCGACGAGCTCACGCCCGAGCCGCACGACGTGCCGGTGGACTACGTGGCCGCGCCCTCGGGGCTCTTCGAGCGGCCGGGCAGGAGCAGGTAGGCGAGCAGCAGCGCGTCGAGTACGCCGCCCACGGTGGCCTTCATCCACAGGGGCAGCGCCATGGGCGCGATCCAGCCCTCGGTCACGCCGGCCACCACGAGGAGCGCGGCGCTCCCGAGCGCGAGCGGCAAGGACTCGCGGGCTGCGGCGGCGAGCGCGTCGCGGCGCGTGCGCCAGCCGGGCACGAGCAGTCCGCGGCCCATGTGCAGGCCGGCCGCGGCCGCGAACACGATGGCGGTCATCTCGACGCCGGAGTGGGGCAGCACGTAGGACAGCAGCGCCACGAGCGAGCCGTGCGCGGCCACGATGGCGATCGTCGCGCCGAGGACCACGCCGTTGAAGAGCATGAGGAGCACGGTGCCGGCGCCGAAGGTGGCGCCGAGCGCGTAGGCGGCCAGCGCCACCCGCGCGTTGTTGGTGAAGTAGAAGGCGCCGTACACGGGGTCGCCGGCGCGCGGGGAGAAGTCCTTCTGGAACGACTCGGCGTTCACCTCCAGGGACTGCGAGAGCAGCACGGCGGCGGCGGTGGGGTCGCGCCGCACCTCCGCCCAGCCCCACACCGCGCCGGCAGCGATGAGCAGGGCCGCGAGGCCGGCGGCCCCGCCGAAGCGGCGCGCGGCGCGGGGAAACTCCACGAGGATGCGCCACAGCTCCGCGCCCAGGTGCACCGGCTCGGGCGCGTAGAGCAGGCCGTGCGCGTGGACGACCACGGCCTCGAGATCGGCGAGGCGGGCCGGGGACACGCCCGCGGCCCGCGCCTCGGCCAGCTCGGCCACGGCGCGGCGGTAGCGGGCGGGCAGCGACCGGAGCTGCTCGCGCGTGAGCGTCGCCGCGCGCTTCTGCTCCACCGGGCCCAGCACCTCGGCCAGCGCGGCGGCGGCCGCGGCGGCGCGGCGCTCGTGGGCGGCGAGGTCAGCCGGCAAGGGTCTCCAGGAACGCCTCGGGGTCGAGCGGCGCCTGCTTGCCGAGCTTCGTGGCGAGGCGCGTGGCCAGCATGCGCGCCACGCGGTAGCGCGCGTCCTCGTCGAGCTCGTGGCGGCGGTCGAGGAAGTCTTCCACGAGCGAGCGGTCGGCCGGGGCCAGCGCGGCGGCGGCGGCCGGCGTGGGCGCGGCCTCGTGCGGCGGCTCGATCGCGCGCACGCGGCGCTCGCGCACCACCACGGTGCCGGCGGCGTGGTCGCCGATGCGCTTGCCGCTGCGGCCGAGGAAGATGGAGATCATGCCGGCCACGTAGAACGCCGGCAGGAAGTCGACCACGCGCAGCAGGTTGCGCACGAGCGCGGCGCGGCCGTCGAGGGGGAAGCCGCCGTCCTTCACCACGCGCAAGGCCGTCCAGCGCTTGCCGGGGCTCTGGCCGCGCCACAGCGTCTCGAAGATGGCGAAGTAGCCGAAGTTCACCGCGAAGATGGTGAGGCTCAAGAGGGCCATCGGCAGCGTGGTCAGCTCGGGCAGCCCGTCGGCGGCCTTGCCGAACACCTTGTCGATGGGGGCGATCACGAAGAGCGCGACCGCCACGGCCGTGATGGGGACGATCTGGCAGAGCAGGTCGAGCAGGTAGGCGATGGCGCGGCTGCCCACGCCGGCGAGCGGCAGCGACAGCTCGATCTGCTCGGGGGTTTCGACCTGCGCGGCGTCGTAGAGCGGCTGGGAGACCGGCTCGGCCATGGGTCTCACCACTGGTAGCACGGCTTCGCAGCGGCGTGCTAGGCTCCGCCGCCAGGGAGGGCGGCACATGCGCTACGAGCTGAAGGCCCGGACGGCCCCCGAGATCCTCGACGGCAGCTTCAAGCTCTACCGCGATCACCTGTGGCCGCTGCTCGCGATCTCCGCGATCGGCGCGGTTCCCACGATGCTGTTCTCGCGGCTGCAGCAGCAGCACGCGGGGCCCGGCGACCAGGGCGGGCTCCTGCTCTCGCTCGCCGGGATCGTCTCGCTGCTCTTCTTCACCGTGCAGTACGGCGCGCTCATCTCGGCCTCGGTGGACGCGTACCTCGGCCGCCCCTACACGGTCGGCGGCGCTTACCTGAAAGTCCTGCCCCTCCTCGGCGGCTTCCTCTGGGTGGGGCTGATCTGGTCGTTCGCGGTGGGCTTCGGCCTGATCCTCCTCGTCATCCCAGGCCTCTACTGGATGGTGCTCTGGTCGATGTGGCCGCAGGCCCTGATCGTCGAGAACAAGCGCGGCTGGGAGGCGCTCAACCGATCCCGCGCGCTCGCGAAGGGCGCGTTCTGGAAGCTGGCCCTCTTGCTGTTCCTCGTGGCGGTGGTCCAGTACGCGCTGATCTTCGGCGCCCGCGCGGCGCTGCCCCACGCGATCATGGCCATCCCCGTGCTCGGCGCGCTCCTCACGGCCATCCCGAGCGTCGTGCTCTTCCCCCTGCCGCCCATCCTGCTCACGCTCTTCTACTTCGATGGCCGCATCCGCCACGAAGGGTGGGATCTGGAGATGAAGGCGGCCGAGGCCGCTCCCTCCGGAGCCGCCGCGTGACGCAGCCGCCGGGATCGCCGCTGCGCTACGAGCTGAAGGCGCGCACCGTCTCGGAGCTGCTCGACGGCACGTTCAAGCTCTACCGCGATCACTTCGCCCCGCTCCTCGCCATCGCCGCGATCGGCGCCGTGCCCACGCTGCTGTTCACCGGCTTCGTCGATTCCTTCGTGACGGCGGCGAAGGCCGGCTCGGCGGAGGCGGCCATGGGACCGTTCCTGGGGCTCGTGCTCACGCTGCCCGTGATCTTGATCGTCGCGACCGTGCAGTACTGCGCCCTCACCAGCGCCAGCATCGACGCCTACCTGGGCCGGCCGTTCACGGTGGGCGGGGCGCTGCGGCACGCGCTGTCGCTCTTCTTCAGCCTCCTCTGGGCGGGCTTCCTGTTCTATCTGGGCGTCACCGTGGGGTTCGTGCTGTTGATCGTTCCGGGGCTCTACCTCACGCTCATCTGGGCGGTGTGGCTGCAGGCGCTCGTGGCCGAGGACAAGCGCGGCACCGCGGCGCTCGGTCGCTCCCGCGCGCTCACCAAGGGGGCGACGGGCCAGCTCGGCTGGCTGGTGCTGGTCTTCGTGCTCCTGCAAACGGCCGTGGTCTACGGCTTCCACGCGGCCATGCCGAGCGCCCTCGAGAACATCCCCTTCCTGGGCGCCGCCATCGGCGAGATCCCGAGCGTGCTCATCGCGCCCGTCTACCCGGCCCTGTTGACGCTCTTCTACTTCGACGCCCGCATCCGCCACGAGGGCTTCGACCTCGAGCTCAAGGCCTCCGAGGGGCTGCCGGCCTCGGCGCTCCCGTGACGGCGCCGCCCGACGCCGAGATCGCCGCGCGCCTGCAGGCGATCCTCAAGTCCGACGCCTTCCACAAGCGCGTCTCGGACTACCTCGACGAGTGGCTGCAGAAGTGGATCCCGGGCTTCCTGCACTGGCTGCGGCGGCTGCCCGCGGGCACGCGGTGGGTGCTCCTGGCCGTGTGCGTGCTGTTGCTGGCGGCGATCGCGGTGCAGCTCTACGTGGGCCTGCGGCCGGCCGGCCGCGTGGGGCCCCGCGGGGCGCGGGGCTTTCGGCCCCAGGACGCGGGCGAGGAGCCCGGCGAAATCGCCGCGCGCGCGCGGGCGCTGGCGGCGGCGGCGAAGTGGCGGGAGGCGGCGCGCGCGCTGCAGCAAGCGGCGCTGCTCCGGCTCAGCCGCGAGCGCGGGCTGCCGTGGCGCGCCGAGCTGGCCGACTGGGAGTGGGTGGCCACGCTGCGCGACGTGCGCGGCCTGCCCGAGTTCACGCGCGCGGCGCAGCGGCTCGCCTACGGGCCGGACCCGGACGCGCCGGGCTGGAGCACCTGTGAGGCGCTCTACGAGGGCCTGGGCGGATGAAGCGCTTCGTGCTGCCCGCGCTGGTCGCGGTCGCCGCGGTGGTCCTCGCCATCGGCTACTGGCCGAAGGAGCCCACCGACGACAGCGCCTGGACCGACCCCGACACGACCTACTCGCCCGGGCCGCGCGGCACCAAGGCGTTCTATCTGCTGCTGCAGCAGCTCGGGCAGCCCGTGGCGCGGCTGCGCCGGCCCAGCTACTGGCAGCTCGAGAAGGGGGCGGTGCTCTGGAACCTGTCCTCGAGCCCGCTGGGCGCGGTGGAGCGGCGCTGGGCGCTCGAGTTCGTGCGCCGCGGCGGCACCCTCATCGCCGGAGAAGATCCCCTGTGGAAGCTCATGGGCGAGGCGGGTCTCGGCGATCCGGACTTCGAGCAGCGCAAGAGCCAGCCGGTGTCGATGGACGGGTTGCAGCTCCAGGTCGAGCGCTACGGCGTGGTGGCGGGTGGGCTGGCCCCGCCGGACCACATCTACCTCGCTTCGGCCGAGGGCCTGCCGGCGGTGGCCGCCTGGAACGTGGGCCTGGGCCGCATCGTGTTCCTCGGCATCCGCGACGTGGCGCGCGACGACCAGATAGGGAAGGGCGACAACGGCCTCTTCTTCGCCCACCTCGCCTACGACGGCGGCGCCCGCCAGGTCTTCGACGAGTTCGGCACCGGCTTCGGCGACCAGGGGATCGCGAGCCTCTTCGCGGGGGCGCCCTACCGCTGGGGGCTGGCGCAGCTCGCGGTGGCGCTGCTGCTCCTGCTGTGGGCCGGGGGCGCGCGGCGCTGGCCGGTGGCGCTGACCGAGCAGGTGCGGCGGCGGCAGACGTCCGATCACGTGGCCGCGGTCGCGCGGCTCTGGGCGCGCGCCGGCGACGCCGGCCTCGCGCTCGAGGCGTTGCTGCGCGCGGCGGCCGATCGCGCCCGCGGCCGGCTCGGGCTCGCGTCCGGCGAGGACGCGTTCCCCGCGTGGGTGGCCGCCGTCCGCCCCGAGCTCGGCGGGCGGGCGCGGCTCGCCTGGGATCGCGCCCGCGAGCTGGCGCGGCAGAAGCAGCCGCCGATGGCGGGCGTGCGCGCGGCGGCCGAGGAGCTCGCGCGACTGGAGAGAGAGGCGCTGGCATGGTGAACGTGGATCGACCGGGGGCGATGCTGAAGGTGAAGGAAGCGGCGGACGGAATCCTCGGCGCGGTGGAGAAGGCGGTCGTGGGCCGGCGGGCCGAGCTCTCGGCCTTGCTGGCGGGCTTCCTCGCCGAGGGCCACGTGCTCCTCGAGGGGCCGCCGGGCACGGGCAAGACGCTCGCGGTGCGGGTGCTGGCCGCGGCGTCGGGCTGCGCGTTCCGGCGCATCCAGTTCACGCCGGATCTCATGCCCACGGACGTGGTGGGCACGCACGTCTACGACCCGCGCGAGGGCGGCTTCCGCCTGGTGCGGGGGCCGGTGTTCGCCGACGTGGTCCTGGCCGACGAGATCAACCGCGCGCCCGCGAAGACCCAGGCTGCGCTGCTCGAGGCCATGGAGGAGCGGCGCGCCACGATCGACGGCGAGTCGCTGGAGCTGCCGCGGCCGTTCACGGTGTTCGCCACGATGAACCCCATCGAGTTCGAGGGCACGTTCCCGTTGCCCGAGGCGCAGCTCGACCGCTTCCTGATGAAGGTTCGCATGACCGACATCGAGGCGGCGGCCGAGCGCGAGGTGATCGCGCGCTTCGCCGCGGGTTTCGATCCGTGGTCCGGCGTCGCGAAGACCGCTGCCGTGCTCGACGCGCCGCGGCTCCTCGCGCTGCGCGCCGAGATTCGGACCGTGCGGGTCGAGGAGGCGGTGCAGAGCTACCTCGTGGAGGTGGTGCGGCGCACCCGCAGCCACCCGGCGGTCGGCCTCGGGGCCAGCACGCGCGCCGCGGTGTCGCTCCTGCGCGCGGCGCAGGCGCACGCGGCCTGCGCGGGGCGCGAGTACGTGATCCCCGACGACCTCAAGTTCCTGGCGCCGTACGTGCTGTCGCATCGCCTCGTGCTGCACCCCGAGGCGCAGCTCGAGGGCGTGAGCGGCGATCGCGTGGTCGCGAAGATCCTCGACGAGACGCCCGTCCCGCGGCTGGCCGCGGCTTAGATGGATCGTGTGAGAAGTGCGCTCGAGAACAGGCCCCCTCACCCGGCCTCTCCCCCGCCGGGGGAGAGGAGCTGGGTTCCACCGGGCCGCGCGGTTCACGCCGCCTCTCCCCCGCCGGGGGAGAGGAGCTGGGTTCTGCCGGGCCGCGCGGTTCACGCCTCCTCCCGCCCGGTTCACGCCCCCTCTCCCCTGTCAGGGGAGAGGGTTGGGGTGAGGGGTCCCGCCCGTCCGTTGCGAGTCACTTGAATGCCCCGGCCGACGTTCCGCGCCGTCGCCGTGCTCGCGCTGGCCTCGCTGCCCGCGGGGCTCGCGTTCGTCTCGCCGGTGTTCGGCGCGGTGGCGCTCGGACTGGATGCCGCCCTGCTGCTGCTCTGGGTGCTCGACGCCTGGTTGAGCTTGCCAGCGTCGGGCGCGGTCGTCCGGCGCGAGCTGCCCGATCGGATCCCGCGCAAGCGGCCGTTCGACGTGGTCCTCACGGTGTTCAACCCGGGCCGGCGACCCTTGCGCGTGCGGCTGGCCGACCGGCTGTCGGCGGGCTTCGAGCCGCGCGAGGCCGAGGCGGCGCTCGTGGTGCCCGGGTTCGGGAGCGCGACGGTGCGCCGCGAAGCCGTGGCCCTCGTGCGCGGCGACCGGCCGCTGCAGCCGCCCGCCGGCGAACGCGAGAGCCCGCTCGGGCTGGCCCGCTGGCCCCTCGCGGGCGAAGGCGCCTCCCGGCTCTCGGTGCTGCCGGATCTCACGCCCGTGGCGGGCTTCGACGCTCTCCTGCGGCAGCGCCGGCTTCAGGAGATGGGCATCCGCAGCGCGCGGGAGCGGGGAGAGGGCACCGAGGTCGCGTCGCTCCGGCCCTACGTGTACGGCGATCCCTACGGCGGCATCGACTGGAAGGCCACCGCGCGGGCCGCCCGGCCCATCTCGCGCGAGCGGCGCGCCGAGCGCCGGCAGAACGTGGTGCTGCTCCTCGACGCGGGGCGCCGCATGGCCCGCGAAGCCGATGGCCAGAGCCGGCTCGACACGGCCGTCGAGGCGGCGCTGCTGCTGGGCCACGCCGCGCTGCGCGCCGACGATCGCGTGGGGCTGCTCGCGTTCGCCGACAAGCCACTGCGAACCGTGGCGCCGCTGCGCAGCTACACGCAGGCCGCCGCGCTCGCGCAGGCGCTGTACCCGCTGGAGCCGGTCCTGCGGGAGCCGCCCTACGGCGCGATCGCCGCGCAGGTCATGGCGCGCTTCCCGCGCCGCAGCCTGCTCGTCCTCTTCACGGACGTGGCCGAGCCCACCTCCATCGACGCGCTGGTGGGGCCGGTGCGCTTCCTGGGGCGCCGCCACCTCCTGCTCTGCGTCGTCTTCAAGGAGCCCGCCATCGAGGCCGCCCTGCGCCGTCCGCCCCGGGAAGACGCGGAGCTCTACCGCGCGGGCGC
>DATJNL010000002.1:0-4826 GCA_035508175.1 Myxococcales bacterium | reverse complement strand
CGCGAACAGCGTGCCCGCCTCGGTGACGTTCGACATCACGGGCTGGTCGAACGCGGCGACGAGCGCCTGGACCCTGTATCCGGTGCAGACGGTCGGAACCTTCCAGCTCTCTTCGACGGCCTTCTCGCTCTCGGCGCCGGGCCAGACCGCCGGGCCCGGGCCGACGATCTCCATGAACAACGGCACGACCGCCACCCTGACGATCACGCTGCCGAGCGGGCTCGCATCCGGCAGCTACGCGGCCGTGGAGCTTCTCTCGAGTCAGGACTTCCAGGCCACGCCGCTCACCTACAACGAGTGGCCGCTGGCCATCTACATCGAGTAGCTCAGCGCGGTGGCAACGGCGGGCCTCGCCGCCGCCAGCCCCCGCCGAGCCCCCAGAAGAAGAGCAGCACGATCACCGCGAGGGCGATCCAGAACCACCACCACTGGGGGCCGGCGGTCTGCGCCAGCACGACCCACGGCCATATGCCCGCGACGTCCACGCCGAGACATTGCGCACGCGCCGGTCTCGGGCCAACCCGGCTTCTCAGGAGAGCTCGGCTGTTGTAGAACGAGCGCGCGGTTCCCGTCGGAGCCGGCCAGGCGAACGCGGAGGCGGGCCATGCCGCCGCCCCCGAGGAAAGTCCGAGCACCACAGGGCAGGGTGCTGGCCAACGGCCAGTCGGGGCGACCCGAAGGAAAGTGCCACAGAAAACAGACCGCCGGGCGGTCGCAAGGCCGTCCGGTAAGGGTGAAAAGGTGCGGTAAGAGCGCACCGCGCCGGGGGCGACTCCGGCGGCACGGCAAACCCCACCTGGTGCAAGAGCAAATAGGGAGGCGTTCGAGGGCGGCCCGCCCGAGGCCTCCGGGTTGCTCGCTCGAGCCGCCGGGCAACCGGCGGCCCAGACGAATGTTCGCCGCCCTGCCGAGGGCAACCGAGGCAGGGAACAGAACTCGGCTTACGAACGACTCCGACGGGAGCCGCGCTTCGGCCGCCGATGAGGGGCCATCTGCTGCGTCGGCTTCGGGGCTGCGGTGCTCACCGTACAACATCGTACGGTTCCGCTCCTCGCTCCCTCGCCGCCTTGCAGCTGACCCCTTCTCGGCGGCCTCGCTGCGCGCGGATGCGTCCGCGGTCTCGACTGTCTCGCCAGCTGGCGGGCGAGGGTGTATGAGAAGCAACCGTCTGCCAGGAGGGTTCCGCATGCGACGCTTCGCGCTCTGCTTTCTTGCTTCGGCCGGCTGTGCCACGGCGCACGCGGCGGCGGCGCCACCGGCCGCCGCCCCGACCCCCACGGTCGAGGCGCCGCCGCCGGGACCCACCGTGGCGGAGGCGCAGACGTTCTTCGACGGGGTGAACGAGAATCTGCGGCGGCTCTGGGTCGCGCGCGACCGGGCCGCGTGGGTCAACGAGAACTTCCTCACCGAGGACACCGACGCGCTCGCCGCGGACGGCGAGGCGGCCACCGCGGGGTACATGTCGAAGGCCATCCCGGCCTCGCGGCGCTTCGCCGGCCTGCAGCTCCCGCCGGACCTCGCGCGCATGGAGTACCTGCTCTCGATCTCCCAGACCATCCCGGCGCCCGACGACCCGGCCCAGCGCGACGAGCTGGCGGGCATCGAGGAGTGGCTGCAGAGCACCTACGGCAAGGGCACCTACTGCTCGCCGCGGCAGAAGAACAAGTGCCTGCACCTCGACGACCTCGAGACCATCCTCGCGAAGGACCGCAAGTGGGACGACCTGGTCGACGCCTGGACCGGCTGGCACGACGTCGCGAAGCCGATGCGGCCGAAGTACCAGCGCTACGTGGAGCTGGCCAACGCCGGCGCGCGGCAGATCGGCTTCGCCGACGTGGGCGCCCTGTGGCGCAGCGGCTACGACATGACGCCCGACGCCTTCGAGCAGGACGAGGAGCGGCTCTGGGAGCAGGTGAAGCCGCTCTACCAGTCGCTCCACTGCTACGTGCGCCACCGGCTGCACCAGAAGTACGGCGACCACGTGCCCGCGACCGGCCCGATCCCCGTGCCCGCGCTCGGCAACATGTGGGGGCAGGAGTGGACCGACATCTACGACCTCGTGGCGCCCTACCCCAAGGAGCCGTCGCTCGACGTCGGCAAGAAGCTGGTCGCCAAGAAGGTGACGCCGGTGCAGATGGTGAAGCTGGCCGAGGGCTTCTTCACCTCGCTCGGCTTCCCTCCCCTCCCCGACACCTTCTGGAAGCGGTCCCTCTTCGCCCGCCCGCGCGACCGCGAGGTGGTGTGCCACGCCAGCGCCTGGGACGTGCAGTGGGACGGCGACCTGCGCATCAAGGTCTGCGTGCAGCCCACCGAGGACGACCTCGTGACCCTGCACCACGAGCTGGGCCACGACTTCTACTTCCAGAGCTACGACAAGCTGCCGATCCTCTTCCAGCAGGGGGCCAACGACGGCTTCCACGAGGGCATCGGCGACACCATCGCGCTGTCGGTGACGCCCGCCTACCTTCACCAGATCGGCCTGCTGGATCGGACCTCGGCCACCGACAAGGCGCGCATCAACGAGCTGATGAAGCGCGCGCTCTTCAAGGTGGCCTTCCTGCCCTTCGGCCTGCTGATCGACAAGTGGCGCTGGGAGGTCTTCGACGGCAAGGTCGATCCCGCCCACTACAACCAGGCGTGGTGGGACCTCCGGAAGACCTACCAGGGCGAGGTGCCGCCGGTGCCCCGCGACGAGAGCGACTTCGACCCGGGCGCGAAGTACCACATCACCTCGAGCACGCCCTACGCGCGCTACTTCCTGGCGGCCATCTACCAGTACCAGTTCCACCGCGCCCTCTGCCAGGCGGCCGGCTTCAAGGGACCGCTCGACGAGTGCTCGGTCTACGGCAACAAGGCCGCGGGGGCGAAGCTGCACGCGATGCTCGCGCTCGGAGCGAGCAAGCCCTGGCCGGACGCGATGGAGGTGCTCACGGGCTCACGGCAGGCCGACGCGAGCGCGATCCTCGACTACTACGCGCCGCTCAAGGCCTGGCTCGACAAGGAGAACGCCGGCCAGCAGTGCGGCTGGTAGCTCCGGCCCTTTCCGGCGGCGTCTCACCACGGTGGGGAAGCGCCGCCACCCGGGGAGCGGCGCGGACGACCCTCAGGCCTGGCGCGGTCACCCGTCGGGAAGACGAGAGGTCTCGCCTGGCGAGGGCGACGAGACCGCGGGCGGCGGCGACGACCTTCGAGGCAGACCGAGCCTCCCGCAGAGAAGGCCTGGACTCCCGCGGGGTTGGCAGGACGGCTCGCCGTCCCAGCCCAGGCGCTCCGCGGGTGGTCGTCCTTTCCCGCGTGGCAACCCGCCACGCCCGTCGGGCATGGCGGACCTCCCGAAGGGTGGTCGCCCTTTCCCGCTGGGCGACCCGCCACTCCCGTCGGGCATGGCGGACCTCCCGACGGGTGGTCGCCCCTTCCCGCCGGGCGACCCGCCAATCCCTTCGGGCGTGGCGGCCTCCCCGAAGGGTGGTCGCTCCTTCCCGCCGGGCGACCCGCCGCTCCCGTCGGGCCTGGCGGCCTCCCCGAAGGGTGGTCGCTCCTTCCCTCTTGGTGGCCCGCCCTTCCCGTCGGGTGCGGCGGCCCACCCGAAGGGTGACCCGCCTTGCCCGTCGGGCGTGGCGGCCTTCCCAGTGGGATGTCACGGCTGACCGTCGGGAGGGCGCGACCGTCCGGCAGGGACGAGCGCGTGGCGGCTAGGCGCTCTTCTTTTCCTTCTCGTAGGAGAGCAGCGGCTCCTCGTGCCGGACCACCACGCCCTCGGTGATCTTGCACTCCTTCACGCCCTCCTTGAAGGGCACCTCGTACATGATGTCGAGCATCGCGCTCTCGATGATGGCGCGCAGGCCGCGCGCCCCCGCGTTGCGGGCCATGGCCTCGTGGGCGATGGCCTTGAGGCTCTCCCGGGTGAACGAGAGCTTCACCTTCTCGAGCTCGAACAGGCGCTGGTACTGCTTCACGAGCGCGTTCTTGGGCTGCGTGAGGATGGTGACGAGGTCTTCCTCGGACAGGTCGTACAGGGTCGCGATGACCGGCAAGCGCCCCACGAACTCGGGGATCATGCCGAACTTGATGAGGTCCTGCGGCTCCACCTTCTCCAGGAGCTGGCCCACGCTGAGCTCGTCGGCCTTGCCCACCTCGGCGCCGAAGCCGATGCCCTTCACGCCCACGCGGCGCCGGATCACCTGCTCCATGCCGTGGAACGCGCCGCCGCAGATGAACAGGATCTGCGAGGTGTCGACCTGGATGTACTCCTGCTGGTTGTACTTCTTGCCGCCCCGCGGGGTGACGTTGGCCCGCGTGCCTTCCACGATCTTGAGCAAGGCCTGCTGCACGCCCTCGCCGCCCACGTCGCGGGTGGCCGAGGGCTGGTCGCCCTTGCGCGCGATCTTGTCGATCTCGTCGATGTAGACGATGCCGCGGCTGGCCTTCTCCACGTCGTAGTCGGCGTTGTGGAGCAGGTTCTGGATGATGTTCTCCACGTCTTCGCCCACGTAGCCGGCCTCGGTGAGGCTGGTGGCGTCGGCGATGGTGAAGGGCACGTTGAGGAAGCGCGCCAGCGACTGGGCCAGGAGCGTCTTGCCCGAGCCGGTGGGCCCGAGCAGCAGGATGTTGCTCTTGGAGAGCTCGACTTCTTCCTGGGGCGGCCGCATGGAGCCCGGCCGGGCCTTCGGCTCGCGGGGCCGCCGCGGGTAGATGCGCTTGTAGTGGTTGTAGACGGCGACCGACAGGACCTTCTTGGCCTGCTCCTGGCCGACCACGTACTCGTCGAGGAAGCCCTTGATCTCGGCCGGCGTCGGCAGCCGGATCTGGGGGCGCGACTCCTCCTT
>DATJNL010000001.1:0-4995 GCA_035508175.1 Myxococcales bacterium | reverse complement strand
CTGTTCCTCATCCACCGGCGCGGCGCCGGAGGGAGCCCCGAGCGGGTGCTCCTCTCCGACCCGCCCTTGCTGCTGGACGTGGGACTCTTCCTGGGCCTGGTGGCCTGGGCCCTCTACTAGTTGTAGGTGGCTCCCACCTTGCGGTGGAAGCTGCGGTCGTAGTCGATCGTGAGGTTGTTCTCGTCGATGAACTGCGAGAGCGAGAAGCCGATCGACGCGCCGTTGGAGGAGCACGAGACGACCGACAGCGCGAACGAGGTGCCCGCCTGCGCCGTGCTGGGCAAGGTGACCGTGGCGTTGATGAGGTTGGCGCCGCCGAGCGACGTCGCCGCCGTGCCGCCGACCGCGTAGTCCTTGATCTGGGTCCCGTTGTAATAGAAGTACGAGGGACCGTCGTCTAGGTAGCCGGAGACAGTCAGCGTGGACGTGTTCTGCGACGGGATGAGGTAGAACGTCATCGGGCCGAAGCAGATCGCTCCGCTCGCACCGCACGTTCCCATGGAGAACAGGACCGCCTGATCGCTGGTGGTCAAGGCGAAGGAGCCATCCGAGGTGAAGATGGTCTCGCCGTACGCGTTGTCGGAGTTGAACGTGCCGACGGCGCCCGCGGCGGCGACCGGAGCGGTCAGCACGAGCGTGGTCGGCGCCGGGCCACAGAAGAAGTGAGACATCGTGGCCTGGGTCGGCACGCTGCCGTCCCCGCCGGAGTACCCGAGGGTCGCCGGGTAGGTTCCCTGCATCGCCGCGTTGAAGAGATCGAGCCCGCCCACCGTCAGGCTGCTGGTGACCGTCACGTTGTCCGCGGTCAGCCCGCCCGTCACGGTGATGCCGCCCGTGAAGTCGACCGCCTGCGTGACCGTGCCGCCGCTGAAAGTGCCCGCAGGTCCAGTCGGGCCGATCGGCCCCGTGGGGCCCGCCGGTCCCACGCTGCCGACCCCTGCAGCACCCGTGGGTCCAGTCACGCCGGTCGGTCCGGTCGCCCCCGTGGGCCCGGTGGCGCCGGTGCCCCCGGTGGAGTTCCCCGATCCAGTGGCGCCGGTCGGCCCAGTCGCTCCCTCCGGCCCGGTGGCCCCGTTCTGCCCGGCAGGACCCGTCGGCCCCGTCGGCCCGGCAGAGCCGGAAGGCCCGGTCGGCCCGGCTCCGCCCTGCGGCCCCGTGGCGCCGTTGCACGCCGCGAAGGAGAGAATGGTCAGGACTGCAAGCGTCGCGAGGTGGGATCGGTTCAAGGGCAAACCCTCCAAAGTTGAGCGCGGAAAGTAGCGAGCGGTCGGCTGAGTGTCAATTGTTCGTCGCCGGCGGGCTGCCGCCCCCGGCGCCCCCGCTGCTGCATCCGATCTCGAGATCAGGGGCACGGGTTCACGAGGGATGAAGCGCGGGGCGGCGGGGCGGGTTCGGGGCCGGCCGGTCCACTCGCGGCTCGGCCTCGCCTGTCTCGATCCCGCAGCGTATGGACGCTCGTTCCAGAGTGGCATCGGCCTCGACGCTCGGTCCCGGCCGCCCCCTCGCCCGCCCCGCCTCTCCACTCTACGAAACCCCTTCAACCCAAAATCCATGAACTTCAAACCTTGCCTGCGGCGCTGATCGAGACTTGGTCGAGATCCACTGCAAAGGCGTGATCGAGAATGAAAGAGGGGAGGAGGGGGCCGACGCGCAGGGGGTGTCGGGGCCCCGGACGCGCCCGCAGCGCGCCCATGTCGCGGCACGAGATCCGGTACAGCTCGGCGCAGTGCGTGGGGAGCGCGAGGACGGACCGGGGTGGCACCCCCGAGCAAGCGGCTCCCCCTCCGTCCCGCGTTCATCCGCCGCTGCCCTTTGCAGCGCAGCTCGAGATCGCAGCCTGCGGCGAAGACCGAGGACGTGGTCGAGATCCACTGCAAGGGCGTGATCGAAGAATGAAAGGCGGGAGGAGGGAGGGGCCGACGCGCAGGGGTCCGGGGGGCCCCCGCCGCGCCCGCAGCGCGCCCATGTCTTTGCACGAGCTCCGGTACAACTCGGTACCGCGCGTGGGGAGCGCGAGGACGGACGGGGGTCCGGACCCCGAGCAAGCGGCCCCCCCCTCCGTCCCTCGTTCATCCGCCGCTACCCCTTGGCTTCTCGTCTCGAGATCGCAGTCTTCCGGCGCCGAGCCAAGAACCAGTGCAAGAGGAGCGGTAGATGAAAGTGTGGAGGAGGAGGGGGCCGACGCGCAGGGGGTGCCGGGGCCCCCCGGACGCGCCCGCAGCGCGCCCATGTTGCGGCACGAGATCCGGTACAACGCGGCGCAGTGCGTGGGGAGCGCGAGGACGGACCGGGGTGGCACCCCCGAGCAAGCGGCTCCCCCTCCGTCCCTCGTCCATCCGCCGCTGCCCTTTGCAGCGCAGCTCGAGATCGCAGCGGGGGCGCCGGGGGCGGCAGCCCCCGGTAGAGACCCTCAGCGGACGGCCGTGCGCGGCGCCACCGCCAGCTCGTAGTCGGCGATGCCCCGCACGATGGCCTCGGCGAGCTGGTCCTGGTACGCCGGGCGCGCCAGCTGCTTCTCCTCGTCGGCGTTGGAGATGAACCCCACCTCGATGAGCACCGCGGGCATGCGGGCACCCGTGAGCACGAAGAAGGGCGCCTGCTGCACGCCGTGATCCTCGGCGCCCGTGGCGGCGACGAGCCGCTGCTGCAGCGCGTAGGCGAGGCGCGAGGCGTCCGAGTGGGCCGCGTTGAGCGCGAGGTCGTCGAGGATCGCGTCGACGTCGCTGTGGCCCTTGCCCCAGGTCGTGTGCGGCCGGTCCTCGAGGTTCTCGCGCTCGGCGAGCGCGGCCGCCGCCGCACCGGACGCGTCGGCGGACAGGAAGTACGTCTCGATGCCCTTGGTGAAGCGCCGCGAGCGCGCGGTCGGCATCGAGTTCGCGTGGATCGAGACGAAGACCGAGGCGCGCTTGCGGTTGGCCAGGGCCACGCGCTCGGCGAGCGGCAGGTCGCGGTCGCCGGTGCGCGTGAGCAGCACCCGCGCGGAGAGCTCCTTCTGGCAGCGGGCGGCGACGCGGCGCGCGATCGAGAGCGCCAGATCCTTCTCCCGGAGTCCGTCCGGCCCCACCGCCCCCGTCGAGGCGCCGCCGTGCCCTGGGTCGACGACGACCAGCAAGGGCGGGCTGCGCCCGGCGTCGCCGGCCGCCGCACGGGCGAAGGCGAGCGCCAGCACCGGCCAAGCGAGGCTCATCGGCTAGACGGAGCGCAGGTAATCGTTCTTCAGCAAGTGCAGCAGCGCCTCGCAGGTGTCGCGATCGGTCAGCTCGGCCTTGTCGAGCACCGTGCGAACGCTGGAGTAATTGATCGCGAGCTGCAGCACGTCGAGCTGTTCGGGCGAGAGGTCGCGCAGCGGCGCCACGAGCGGCTGGGCCAGCCCGAGATTCGCCGTCGCGGGCGGCAGCTCCTTCTCGAGCTTGCGCTGCTCGTCGAGCTGCCGCAGCGCCTCCATGAGCAGGGCCTCGGTGCTCTCGTCGAGCTCGACCGGAAACTCCTCGCCGTCCGGCGGCTCCAGCATGAACGAGCCCGTCTCCCACGCCACGATGCGGAAGAAGCTCTTGCGCGGGCCCGGCGTCGGATCGCCGTCGATGATCGCGTAGTAGATCTGCCCCTTGCGCAGGTAGACCCGCCCCTCGTGCTCGCCGCTCGTGACCGCCAGCACGCCGTTCTTCTTGGACGTCTGGAACAGCTGCAGGAGGTCGGGGATGGGGACGTCGTCGATGCGCCCGCTCATCGCCCCTTGCGTCTTCGGCTTGCTGGCCGCGACCTGCTCGAGCTTCTCGTTCATGGTGCGCGAGTCGATCGTGCGCACCACCGACGGATCGCTGGCCACGAGCTTCAGGATCGACGTGCCGATGAGGATGCGGTCGCCTTCCTTGAGGCGCGCCTGCTTGATCTTCTCGCCGTTGACGAACGTGCCGTTGGTCGAGCCGAGGTCCTGGATCGTCACCTTGCCGGAGGCGACGGTGATCTTGGCGTGCTTGCGCGAGACCATGTCCTCGACGAGCACCATGTCGAGCTCGCTGGAGCGACCGATGACGATCTCCTTGTCGACCCGGAGCGGGAACTCGCCGCCCTGGTACTTGCCCGAGATGAACTTCAGGGCGAAGTTGGACGCGACGTCGGTCTGGCTCGCGCTCGTGCTCAAGAAGAGTGCCTCCACCGGCACGGGAGACGAGCTGCCACCCGGGCCAGAGGTCGACTGGAAGCTACCATGGCTCGGGAGGGCCATACAAATTTCCTTTACTTGCGGGAAGCGGCCGCTGCCTGCGTCGGCGCAGCGGGACGGAGGAGGGACAGGTACATCTCGGCGCCGCGGTGGCCGGGGCTGAGCGTGAGGACTTCCCGCCACGTCTTCTCGGCCTCCGCGACCCGGCCGGCGCCGTAGAGGCACACGCCGAGCGCGATGCGCGCGGGGACGAAGCTCGGGTGGTCGCGCACGCACCCCTCGAGCTGCTCGAGCGCGGCCTGCCGGTCGCCCTTGTCGCGCAGCGCCCCCGCCAGCTTGAGCCGGATGTCGACGAACTGCGGGCAGAGGGCGAGGGCGCGCCCGTACTCGGCGACGGCCTCGTCGAGGTGCGCGCTGGCCGCATACACGTCGCCGATGTCGGCGTGCATGTTCGCGATCTTGCCCTTCACGAAAGGATCGAGCGCGCCCGGGCTGCCGGCGGAGCGGCGCAGCGCGTTCTCGTACAGCTCCCGCGCCTCGGCGTAGCGCCCGGCGTCGTTGTACAGCACCGCGAGGTTGAGCGCCGCCTCGGTGTAGGCCGGGTTGATGCGGAGCGCCGCCTCGAACGCCCGCTGCGCGCGGGCCGGCTCTCCCTGGTCGTGGTAGATGACGCCGAGCATCTGGTAGACGTCCGCGAAGCTCTGGCTGCGCTCGACGACCTGCGAGAGAAAGCGCTCGGCGTCGGCGTACTGCCGCTTCTCGAAGAAGCCCTTGCCCAAGCTCAGGAGCTGGCGGAGTTGTTCGTCCATCCCTCGGTCCGCTGACAGCTTACA